>ONOV01000051.1 GCA_900319505.1 uncultured Erysipelotrichaceae bacterium | reverse complement strand
TTTCCATTTTCAATGGTCAAAAGACGCGGCATGGTCATTAATCCCGACCATCCTTCTTCATCGGTCGGCTCATACGTATAATCTGCACATCCGAACCAGCCTTCCAATACTGCCGTATTGCGCAGCTTATGCTGGCAGGCACACTGGGCCGCATAGAAATCAAAGCCGTTATCCAGCTCTTTCATCTCTCCGTCCGGAATAAATTCCATATGATACAGATCCAGATCGCCGATCAGATATACATTGTTGAACTTATTGCGGAAACGGTCGCCATCCGCCTCCAGTCCCTGCGGGGAGAACAGCAGAACATACTTGTCCCCGATCTTTTCAATATCCGGGCATTCGCACATATAGCCGAAAGAATCATAGCCTCTTACCTTCAATTCCCCGAGCTTCTTCCATCCTTCATAAATGGATGCACTTCTGTACATGATGAGATGTCCCTTATGATCCGGGGACTGCGCACCCAGCAGAATATAATACATATCATCTTCTTCACGCTTGAAGATCTTGGGATCTCTCTGGTGTTCCGTATAGGAAGGATCCGGGTCAATGATCGGCTCATCATGCTTGATGATCTTTCCTTCGCTGTTCATGGCTGCCAGCATCTGATACGGATGTCTGATCCACTTCTCATCACGGTTGTTGCCGGTATAGGCCAGATAGCATAAATCATTTTCCACTAAAGCACTGCCGGAATAGCAGCCTTTGTTGTCATACCATGTATCCGGTCTCAGGCCGATGCCTTCATTATGCCAATGCAGCAGATCTTCACTGGTCACATGATACCAGTACTTCAGACCGTGAACCGCCCCGAACGGGAACCATTGATAGAACAGATGCCACTTTCCATTGTAGAAACTGAATCCGTCAGGATCATTCAGAAGACCATACAAAGTCTGAACATGATACTGTGTCCGCCAGATGGAGTGTGACAGAGACGCATGCTTTCTTTCCAGTTCCTCTGTATCCGAATCCTGCAGCGCGCGATAACGCTCCTCACGTGACCACACCTTCATAGAAAAACCCTCCTTCACTGCTGTTATTGCTGTACTTCAGCCCGCAGTAAAAAAACGCAAAGCCGTTTTTTCCCTGCCCGAATTATAACACACCTGTTACACCTTAACTTGTACAAAGCCGCAAAAGACACTATCCTATACGGGAAAAGGAAAATAACATGGCTTTATTCAGAAGAAAACAGGAAGATACACAGGAAAACACCTGCGATGATGATCTCTATCCGGATCCGGATGAATTCTTCGAGAATACGGAAGAAGAGACTTTCGTCAAAGAACCTGAACTGCTTGAAATAGACCACTCCGACCGCTATATCGGCTTATGCATGGTATTTGAGATCGCCTTTGCTCTGTTTGTCTACTATCGCTCGGCCACTGCCGGAAGAAATTATCTGATTGCCCTGGCCCCGATCCTGATCCTGACCGGCATCATCGGCAACCGTGCCTACCAGCACTCCGCCGATATGAAGCTGCTGACATCCATTATCATACTGGCTGATATCGGCATCGGCCTGCAGCTGGTCATTGACCAGGTCTATGCCGTTTCATCTACTTTCAATCTGCTCAAATACATTATCGGTCTGGCGGTAGCCATCATATTCATCGTCTTCTATGAGCTGTTCCGTAAAATTCTCAATTACCGGGCAACAGTATATATCATGATGGCAGCTGCAGCCGTCATCTACGGTGTGCTGCTGTGCTATGGCTATGATCCTAACGGATACGGCACCAATGCCTGGATCAGCGTCCACGGCTTTACGATTGAACTGACCGACTTCACCAAAGTCACTGCCCTCTTGTTCTATGCCGCGCTGTTTTCCAGTTCCTACCGGTACGATGAAAAGAAAATACTTATCACCGCAACACTTTTTTTCTTTCTCAACCTCATCGGTGCCGTACTGATTCATGAACTTGGTTCTTTCTTCATTCTGTTCTTTCTGCATCTGTCCATCCTCTTTATTTATATGGACCACTCCCATCAGAAACGTGTCTACCTTCTGACCGTATTCTTTCTGTGCTTTCTGGCGGTTGTACTGGCCTTCGGCCTGTACAAGCTGCTGCTGCCTTCCTATGAGGCCGGTACGCTCAATGCTGTTACAGGCTTCATCTGGCCCTTTGTACGCAAGATCTATGAACGTTTCTCACTGACCGCCAATATCAACAACGATCCCTATGGTGCCGGCTATCAATTGCTGCAGGGAAAAAAGGCCATGTGGATGGGCGGTCTGTCGGGCAATACAGTACATTTCAATGCCATTCCGGTAGTGGAAAGCGATATGGCTTTTATTGCCCTTGTCAATGAATTCGGCTGGCCCATGGGATTTCTGGCCGTGATTGAACTGACCCGCATTGCCATGCATGGCGGCAGGCTGGCAAGAAAGCTGCTGAAGAAGGACAGACAGGATTCCCTGGTGGCCTTCGGAGCAGCCGCCATGCTGTATCTGCAGGGCATGATTGTCATTCTCGGTTCATGCAATATCATCCCCTTTACAGGCCTGCCCATTCCGTTTCTCTCCCGCGGCTTTACATACCAGACGATTGTCTTATGTTTCTGCGGCATTCTGATTCACATGTCTGAAGAAAGAAAGGAAGAAAGCGATGTTCAGGAAGAAGAAGAGCACAGTCAGCGAGGATCCTAACCGCAATGCCCGCCGTCGCATCCGTCAGGCGGAGATCTTTGTCTGTGCTGCTGCGGTCGGTTTTATGGCCTTATTCGGCGGCAAATATCTTTTCATGCCTTACTATGATGACACCTACGCTGAGACTAAGCGGGCGATCAGCTATAACGAAGTATCCACCTACGGCATTGAGGGTGATTATCTTGACCGCAATGGAAATCTCATCTTCGGCAATGCGGCAGCAAGTACCGGCGGCAGTGCCGAAGCACCGATGAATGAAAGCTACGCGTATCTGTTAGGCTATTACCGTACCGATGAAAATACGGAATACACCTATGGACTCAGAGGCAGTCTCATGAAATATACCTGGCTGCACCTGAACAAAGATGACAAAGGTGCCACCGTCACATTGACTACAGACAATGATCTGCAGAACTATGCCTATGAACTGCTCAATGGCCAGGAGGGTTCCATCACCGTCATTGATAATGATACCGGTGCCATTCTTGCCCTGGCTTCCCACAGCACGATTGATTATGATGTGAATGATCCGGACAGCTTCCTGTCGGATACAACCGCAGATGCCCAGTATCGAAGAGGTACCTTTGAAGCCGATCCGCCCGGTTCTACCTTCAAGGTGGTAACTGCTTCAGCAGCGGTTGAAAAAGCCCAGCAGGAAGGTCTTGGGGATGATTATTTCTCCTACTATGATTCCGGCACCTACACGGCCCCTGGCGATACATGGAACATAAAGAACTATGCGGACAAAGCCTATGGGCAGATTGATCTGGATACTGCCATGGCCAATTCCGTCAATTGCTACTTTGCCAATCTGGGTGTTACCATCGGAGCGGATACCCTGCGTACCATGGCTGAGAAGTTCATGGTCGGCAAAGATATAAAAATCCCCTATCTCTGCACCCTGCATTCCAATCTGGATGTTGAGAATGACAATCTCGGCACGGTTGCCCAGACCGCCTTCGGCCAGGGCAACACGGAAATCACCCCGGTTCATCTGTGCCTGATTGCGGCTGCCCTGGGCAATAACGGCGTGATGATGCAGCCGTATATCGTTGAAAAAGTAGCCGGGACTCATCTCAATTACTACACCGCCAGACAGTCCGTCCTGTCACAGGTCATTGACAGCAGTGTGGCTGACCGGGTCAGACAGGCCATGCATGCAGCAGCTCTGACCTATGGTTTTGATGAAGCAGACTATGGCATGATCTACGCAAAAACCGGTACAGCCGAATGCGCTGAAGACCGTATCCACAGCTACATGATCGGCTGTACCGATTCCTATTCCTTCTGTGTTTCCTTCAACACCATGCTCTCAAGTGAATATCTGTATGAATCCGCCCGGGATCTGGCTGCCTATCTCAACACAAATGGCTATTAATGCTTTTTCCGCATTGCAATTACCACAATGGCAATGATTGCAATGACAGTACATACACCGATCACAAACGATGCATGGGAAACTGAGTCTTATGTCTCACTGACAGCTTCTGTATCACTGATACTGATCGGGTGAAGGCTCTCCAGAATGTAAGGAGGGAGAAACCCTGAACTATCCTGCTGAAAAAAGAAAGAATCCAGAAGCTGATGAGCACGCATATCAGTGTTCCAAAGCTTCTGGATT
>ONOV01000099.1 GCA_900319505.1 uncultured Erysipelotrichaceae bacterium | reverse complement strand
GTGACTGGTAAGGTCAATTTTAAATTCCTCGCTGGTCACTCTTTTCTTCATTTAATCAATCAATAATCAGTACAGAAATTTTGTCCCAAAAAGTTGAGAAAAGCTGCTCCCCCAAAGATCCTGGAGACCCTCTCTATGTGAACAGAAGGCGACTGTCAACTGACTTGTCACAGAAAACAGATAGCAATCACACTTCCGTATGATCGTTTTCTGCAATCTCCTTCTCTTTCTTTTCCTTCTGCTTTGTAAGACGCCAGGCAATAAACCGGTCAAACTGCTTTTTGACAAGCGCCGCAACCGGCACTGCAAACAGCATGCCGACAAGTCCGCCCCAGGCACTGCCGATGATCAGAGACACGATGACATACATCGGATGAATGTGGGCATGCTTGCCCAGAAGCTTTGGATTGATGATATTGCCGTCAATCGACTGCACAACCCATAAGGCAATCAGCGTCACAATCATGCGGGAAATCTGCCCATTGACCAGACACACGATAATCGTACCGGCATAGGCAATAAATGGACCGACATAGGGAATCAGATTGCCAAGTCCTGCCAGGACACCGATGGCAATAGCAAAGGGAATATCACAGATATACAGCACGACGGAAATCACGCCCATCATCAGTAAGGCATCCAGCACCTGTCCTCTGATATAGCCTGAGAAAGCCTCATCACAATCCTGTAAGAAAAGACTCAGCTTTTCCCTGACCGAATCCGGGAAGACAGCTGCCATGACTTTGCCCCAGTACATGGCAATATGAGCACCATCCAGCAGAAACCAGATGGCAAAGATGATAATGAACAGTGTCTGGGAGATGATATGCGGAATATCCTCAATAGTAGCGACCATATTTTTTCCCATACCGCTCAGCCAGCTGGTGAAGGCACTTGTCACAGTATTAACCGCTTCTTTGATCTGACCGGCATCCACACTGAGCTGGCTGAGATAATGAACAATCCACTGATACAGCGAATTGATATTATTGCCGATTCCCTTGATAAAGGCTATCGTGCTGTCAAAGTCAGCGATCTGTATCTGCGAGGTAAACGTGGAAATCATGACGGATAACAGCAGCACTAGACACGCCAGGACAATAATAATCGTTAATGCAACTGCACTGCTGCGGCAGGAAGAATGTCTGCGGTTGAAGCGGGATTCAGCCAGTTTCTTCTGCAGGAAGTTGGTCAGCGGCATTAACAGATATGCCACAAAGAAGCCCCAGAACAGCGGCGACAGCAGTTTCAGAAGCGAACCGATGCCCCGGATGATCCATGCCAGAAAGGCAAATACGGGATTAGACAGTTTATAGAGAAGATACAGAACGGATACCGTCAGGATGACATACATGCATATTTTCCACAGGATCGGATCCGGTTTGTTTTTCAGTTTCATTCTTTTCCCCTTACTTTTTTCATTTTAACACAATTGCATTCAGGGAAAACATGAGGGATAAACTTGTAACCGCAGTCTTTTACAAGTATATTCAACCTGCTAAAATGTTGCCGAAACAAGGGGGATAGAAATGAAACTTGTTTATGGTGTCTCTGACAGACCGAAACTGTCACAGCTGATTGTCTATGGCTTTCAGCAGGTTCTTGCCATCATGGCGGCTACCATCGCCGTACCGCTGATTGTCGGCAATGAAATGTCCACGGCAGCCGCATTATGCGGCGCCGGCATCGGTACACTTGTCTACGTATTCTTCACCAAACGTAAAAGCCCGGTTTTTCTCGGTTCATCCTTTGCCTTCATCGGTTCAATGACAGCCGCCTTTGCCGGGGCTGTCAGCCTGCAGGCAGGCTATATGGGACTGCTGCTGGGTGCCCTGTTTGCGGGTCTTGTCTATGTAGTCTTTGCATTAATTATCCGCAAGGTAGGTACGCACTGGATCAACCAGCTCATGCCGGCCATTGTCATCGGTCCTACCGTATCCATCATCGGTCTTTCCCTGGCATCCAGTGCCGTATCCAACCTTTCTACCAGTTCCGCTACCGGTGAAAAGACACAGTTTGCCATTCTGTGCGGCATCATTTCCCTGTTTGCCACGATGCTTGCCAGTACCTATGGCAGACGCAGAGCCAAGATGATTCCCTTCATCATCGGCATTCTGTGCGGCTATGGAGTGGCAGCCATTTTCACGGTGATTGGCAATAAGACAGGCTATCAGCCGATGCAGATTGTGGACTTCAGCGCCTTCAGCGCATTAACATCCAACGGGGTCGGCCTGAGCACCTTCCTCTCCGTTCCTGACTTCACGTTTGTCAAAGCATTCAAAGGCTTCCATGAACTTGATTCCAGCTACATTGCCACGATCTTTGCGGCCTATGTCCCGGTTGCCTTCGTCGTCTTTGCCGAACATATTGCCGACCACCGCAACATCTCTTCCATCATTGAAACCGATCTGCTGGAAGATCCGGGTCTGGATCATACGCTGCTCGGTGATGGGATCGGTTCCATCTTCGGTGCTTTCTTCGGCGGCTGCCCGAATACAACCTATGGTGAATCCATCGCCTGCGTTGCCATTACCAGAAACGCATCCGTAGCGACCATTATCGCTGCCGCCATTGAATGCATCATCATCTCCTTCATCTCTCCGTTTGTCGCCTTCATCTCTTCCATACCGGAGTGTGTCATGGGCGGTGTATGTATGGCCCTGTACGGCTTTATTGCCGTATCCGGCCTGAAGATGATTCAGCGGGCAGATCTTGATGTCAACAAGAACCTCTATGTCATCTCCACCATTCTGATTTCCGGCATCGGCGGTCTTTCCCTCACCTTCGGCAAGATCACCATCACAACCATTGCCTGTTCTCTGATTCTCGGCATCATCGTCAACAAGATGCTGTCAAAAGATCCTGACTCAAGAACTGACAATGATCTCTGATTGCAAAGCCCGCAAAACATGTTAGAATAGCACTGCGTTCGTTGAAAAAGGAAGCTTTTCATCCATACGCTTTCTGTAAAAGAGATGTTTCCCGCATGGTGAAAGGAAAACCGGAAAGAGATGAAAAGACAAGGCCTTGGGAGAACACCGCAGTACAGCGTTAACGGCATAAATGAGATGACTGCATTTACAGTCATGAATTAGGGTGGTACCACGAAGCTCTTCTCGTCCCTTAACCGGCGGAAGAGCTTTTATTATTGAAACATGGAGGAAGGTATGACAGACGAATTAACCAAAGAAGAAAAAAAGAGAATCAAAGAAGAACGCCGCAAAGCTTTCCTGGCGGCGCATCCGGAACTGGCTGCCAAGCAGGCTGAAGCCAATGCCAAGAAGAAAAAGCTGGACCAGAAGAAGGAGGAAGTCGCAGCAAAGGTCGGTGCTGCTGTGCTGAATGATCAGCAGGAAGCCCGCATCAAGAAGATGAATGATCTGCGTGCGCATAACATCGATCCTTTCGGACATGCCTATGCAAGAACGGCCGAAAGCGGTGATATCCGCAAAGAATACGGTGATAATTC
>ONOV01000206.1 GCA_900319505.1 uncultured Erysipelotrichaceae bacterium | reverse complement strand
AGCTTTTCTTCGATCACACTGACACTTGGACCATAGGCAAGCACATACACACGGTCATGATCAGTGGTCGGAAGAACTTCCCAGGAGCCGATGCGTACCGTTTCATAGTCTGTACAGGAATGAATTTTCACCGTGCCTTTGGGATAGCGTATCGCAAAGGGATGTTCCTGATGGAAAGCAGTATACAGAAGATTCCGGGCTTCTGTATCATCTTTCGGCTGTGCCAGAATCATATGCGGCAGTGGTCTTAACAGGCCGATATCATATACACCCTGGTGGGTCTCCCCATCTCCGCCCACAATACCGGCATGATCAATGCCGATGACAACCGGCAGATCCATACGGCAGATATCATGGTTGATCTGGTCATAAGCACGCTGCAGGAAAGAACTGTAGATGACAAGATACGGCCGTTTGCCGGAAATTGCCATACCGGCCGCAAAGGTTGCCGCATGTTCTTCCGCTATCCCGCAGTCAAAGGAACGATCCGGGAACTTTGCAAAAAAGTGCTGCAGGCCGCTGCCCTGGATCATGGCCGGGGTAATGGCCGTAATCGCAGGATCCTTTTCAGCCAGATCCATGACGGTATCAGAGAAGAGCGGACCCCAGGCAGAATAGCCTTCCGGCACTTCATGAAGCTGTTTTCCGGTTTCAATATTGAACGGTCCAACCCCATGCCAGATGCCTTCACGATCATTCTCACATGGCGCATACCCCTTTCCTTTGCGGGTAATCACATGAACAACAACCGGTCCATCATGTTTGGCAGCTACTCTGAAGACCTGAATCAGATCCTTCAGATTATGACCGTCTACCGGTCCCATATAGTCTAAATTGAATTCTCCGAAGATACCTTTATCTACAATAGAATCCCGCAGGCTGTCCTTGGCTTTCTTCAGTCCCTGATAGATATTGTGGCCAAACTCATTGCGGTTCAGATTCTCCTTGAGATTATCCTTGAAGCGGTTGTAGCTGTTGGAAGCACGCAGTCTTGCAAAACCAAGTGAAGTCGCACCGACATTGCGGGAGATGGACATATTGTTATCATTGAAGATAATAACCATCTTCCGGTGTTCAAAGCCGATCTGGTTCAATGCTTCAAAAGACATTCCTGAGCCTAATGCCCCATCCCCGATAATCGGAACAATCTGATAGTCTTCATGATCCATATCACGGGCAACTGCCATGCCCAGAGCCGCACTTAAAGAAGTGGAAGAATGCCCTGCTTCCCATACGTCATAGGGACTTTCACTTCTCTTTTCAAAGCCGCTCATGCCTCCGTATGCATGCAGGGTCGGGAAGTCTTTGGCCCTGCCGGTCAGTATTTTATGGGTATAGCATTGATGGCCGACATCAAAAAAAACCTTGTCACGCGGTGCATGAAAGATATAATGAGCCGCAATCGTCAGTTCGACGGCACCGAGATTACTGGCAAGATGGCCGCCTGTATGAGAAATATTTTCTATCAGAAACTGGCGTATGTCTTTCGCCAGCTGTTCCAGCTCTTCTATGGATAGATTCCGGATATCATCAGGGCTGTGGATATCGTAAAGATTCATGATGCCTCCTTTGAATCATTTACGGCGGTTTTCGATCCGGTTCAGCAGATCTGTAAGTGCCGTACTGTCAAACCCCTTTTCCTGACGGATGGCATCAGCCGCACTGCCATAGAGCACATGCATCTGATGTTCTGCTTCTTCTATCCCCAGCAGCGTCACACTTGTGACCTTATCATTTCTTTCATCACTGTTGGACTTGCCGAATTCCTCGGCACTCAGTTCAACATCCAGGATGTCATCCTGTACCTGAAAAGCAAGACCGATGGTATAGCCGATCTGTTCCCAGCGCTTGACAGTATCATCATCCTGCCCGGCAATCACCGCTCCCATCATCAGCGGTGCCGCCAGCAGACAGCCTGTCTTATAGTGATGAATTTTCTTCAATGCATTCCAGTCTACCGGATGTTCCCCTTCTTCAATATCCAGATTCTGGCCCAGCACCATTCCCCCGGCGCCGGCAGCCATACTCAGTATGGAAATGCATTTCTGCACAACAGCACTGTCCAGCCTGCTCTTTGAAGCTGTTTCAAAGGCATAGGTCAACAGACCATCCCCGGCCAGAATGGCAATAGCTTCATTGAACTGCCTGTGGCAGGTCGGCTTTCCTCTTCTTAAATCATCGTTGTCCATGGCGGGAAGATCATCATGGATCAGTGAATAGGTATGGATCATTTCAATTGCACAGGCAAAATCATCGGCCAGATGTTCCTCTTTTCCATAGCCCTTCACCGTTTCATATAAAAGACGCGGTCTGATGCGCTTGCCGCCGGCAAGCAGAGAATAGCGCATGGCTTCTCTTGTATCTGAAGCCGGCAGCAGATCAATCTTCTCATTCAGCAGATCATCAAAACTCATTCCTGCTCACCGCCGTTCTTTGCAATAATGGCATTGATGCTGTCCTCAAAGTGATGCAGCTGGGCATCACAGGACTTGACAAGCTTCATGCCTTCATCAAACAGTTTAATCGTATCATCCATGGATGTACTGCCGCTTTCAAGAAGCTTTACAATCTCATCCAGTCTCTGCATGGACTCTTCAAATGTCTTTTTCTTTTCCGCCATCTCTCTCTTCCTTCCCTTCTGTGTTTGTAATCACTGCTTCAGCTGTTCCATTGCTAAAGCGTAGATTCACTTCATCCTGAACGGAAAGCATATGTATATCATTCACAGTGTGTCCGTTCTTACTGACAACACTGTAGCCCCTTGCCATGACTTTAAGTGGTGAATAGGCATCCAATAAAGCAATCGTATGGCCTAATGCCGTTTTCTTCCGTTCCTTTTCCAGCTGTACTGAATCATTCAATTCTGCTTTGAGATTCTGAAGTCGGTTTTCTTCTCTCAGCTTTGTCTTTTCTGCTGAAAACTGCAGAGAAGCAGTCTTCTGGTTCAGCATTGTACGGCATGAGGATATCTCATCATGCATGATCTGTGTCATCGCATGGGTATATTCACTGAGTCTGTTTCTTTCAGTCAGGGAAAGACGTGAAATATTCAGCAGTTTTTCCCGGTATGTATCAAGACGCATGGCTTTGTCTTCATAAAGCTTAGTAGGCGAAGTAAAGCAGGGACGTGAGGATAGAAAGGCATAACTGTCTTTCCAGCGTTCCAGCTGAGTTCTCGCGGCATGTTCCATATGGCGTGAAGCATTCTGCAGCCTGACTTCCACTTCATGATAATCCGGAGCTGCCTTTTCTACCGCTCCAGTTGGTGTATTGGCTTTTTCATCTGCCACAAAATCCACCAGCGTTGTATCCGTCTCATGTCCTACTCCGGTAACTATCGGCGTCTTCATCTGATAGATGAACCGTACAAGATTCTCATCATTGAAGCACCATAGATCTTCCAGTGACCCGCCTCCTCTGACAAGCAGAATCACATCATGCCCGGCTTCATCTGCCTTTTTCAGGGCTTCAATGATCTTCGGAGCGGCTGAAGCCCCCTGCACAGGAGCCGGATAGTCAGTCAGCTGCGCACATGGCCAGCGGTTGAGAAACGTCCGGTAGATATCCTGCTTTGCGGCTGTGTCATTGCCGGTCACAATCCCGAATGACATCGGATAAGGCGGCAGCGGTTTCTTATGTGACTCATCAAAGAGCCCTTCTTCCCGCAGCTTTTTTGTCAGTGCCTGCAATTGCAGATAGAGATCACCCATGCCGCTCGGTTTCATGGTCATGGCTCTGAGCTGCATGCGCCCTTCTTTTTCATATACCGTTACATCACCTGTCAGCATCACTTTATCCCCGTCTTTCGGGGTGAAAGCGACGGCAGATGCCTGATAGCGGAACATGACACAGGGAAGGGATGCCTGTTCATCTTTTAATGAAAAATACCAGTGTCCGCTGTAGGGACGGCGCAGGTTGGATATTTCACCTTCCACCCATACCCCATGGAGAACCGGGTTGTCTTCAATCTGTCCTTTGAGGTAATTAACCAGCACACTGACAGGAATGAGACGTCTTTTCATATAATATCCAGTACCCGGTTGATCAGCTTATAAGCCTGCGGCTCACAGTATTTCTTTGCCATTTCCACTGACTCATCGATAATGACAGCAGCACTGATCTGTTTCAGATCAAACTCCGCACAGCCATTGAGCAGAATTGCCTTTTCAATCATGCCCAGCCGGTCATAGCTCCAGTCCTTCAAAACCTCATCAATATAAGATGCGTATCTTTCTCTGTTCTTGATGGAAGTCTCAATAACATTCACAAAGTAGGAATCCACCTCTTTGACAGGACATTCATACGTATCTTCGATCAGCTCATGAACATCTCTTTCATCCAGAAGATATTCATAAACAGTAATCATTGCTTTTTCTCTTTCCTCATGTCGATTCATATTAAAATCTCCTGCGTTTATTTTACCATGAACCCTACTAAAATGTGCATATGTTGCCTGAGGTGCTAAAATACCGCTGTATGAAAAAAGAAGAATATTCCTATCCTTACCGCTTCATCCATCATCTTCATACTGTCGACAGACACCGCTATGAAGTAATGAAAAACTGTTTTGCCTGCGGTCTGTATGAACAGGGCCTTACGCATGATCTGAGCAAATACAGTCCCAGTGAATTCTGGGTTTCGGTCAAGTATTTCATGGGCTGGTGCTCTCCGTATATGAAGGAAAAACAGATCAAAGGCTATTCCCTTGGCTGGCTGCACCATAAGGGGCATAACCGGCACCATTGGGAATTCTGGTATGACATGATTGACGGCAGATGGGTGCCGATCAAAATGCCCTACCGGTATGTGGTGGAAATGGTATGCGACCGGGTTGCGGCTTCAAAGGTTTATCAGAAGGACAAGTATACAGAGGAAAGCGCATTGAATTACTTTCTGAGCCGCAAGGACAAAGAATACATGCATCCGGATACAGCTCGTGAACTGGAAAAGATCCTGCGTCATATTGCTGTGCATGGGGAAGCTGAGACGTTTGCCATTCTGAAGCGCAATCTGAAAAACAACTATATATATTAGGAGAAAGTCATGGACGAAAGATTTGAAAAACAGCTGGCATTTGCCCTGGAAATTGATAAAGAGAAGAATGTCCTGCGCCAGACCCATCTGAGCGGACACGGCCGGCGGGAAGATGATGCCGAACATGCCTGGCATATGGCTGTCATGGCATATCTTCTGAAGGAGTACGCCAATGAGAAGATCGATATCAGCCGGGTTGTGATGATGTGCCTTGTGCATGATCTTGTTGAGATTGATGCCGGTGATACATATGCCTATGATGAAGAAGGTAAGAAGACACAGAGAGACAGAGAAGAAAAGGCTGCTGACAAGATCTTCGGCCTGCTGCCGCAGGATCAGGCCGAAGAGTTCAGAGGTCTTTTTGAAGAATTTGATGCCTGTGAAACCCCGGAAGCCCGCTATGCCCATACCATGGATAATCTGCAGCCCCTTCTGCTCAATGATTCCAATGATGGCGGGGACTGGATGGAACATGATGTTTCCTTTTCGGAAATATGGAAGCGTCAGTCTTTATCAGCGCTTGGGTCTGAAAAGATCGGTTGCTATATCAATGAACGGCTGGAAGAAAACGTGAAGGAAGGACATATCAGGGAAGATCGGAAAAAGTGACGAATCCGCTTGCATTCCCTCTTTCACTTCACTATATTTACTGCGATGACAAAAGTAATTGGATCAAGACATACGTTTCTTGAAGCTGATGATGAACTTGCGCTGGATTTCATTCGGATCGTCAGTGATATTGTACAGAACAGCGAATATCGTAAACTCAGAAACTTTACCCATCACATGTATACAACCCGCTACCAGCACTGCCTGAATGTAGCCTGGTACTCTTATCTCATTGCCCGCAAGAGACACCTCGATTATGTTTCCATTGCCAGAGGCGCTATGCTGCACGACTTCTATCTGTATGACAGACCGTCTGATGCACCGATTGCCGGCAGGCATTCTGATATTCATCCTCAGATCGCCCTGGCCAATGCGGAAAAGTACTTTGCAGTCAATGATATCATGCGGGATGTGATTGAAAATCATATGTGGCCGACGGGCTGTGAAAGGCCGAAGACAGAAGAAGGCTTCATTATCACGCTCACAGATAAATACTGTGCCACACTTGAATGGAGTTCTCATCAGATCATGGTCATACCGCATCTGATTGGCAGTGCTATCAATTAAGCACTGTTTTTTTT
>ONOV01000163.1 GCA_900319505.1 uncultured Erysipelotrichaceae bacterium | reverse complement strand
TTATTTCCATGCTTGTCACAAGCATATACAACCTGGCAGATACGTATTTTGTCAGTACAATCGGTACAAGTGCTTCCGCTGCGGTAGGTGTCGTGTTCGGTCTGATGGCTGTGCTGCAGGCGTTCGGCTTCATGTTCGGCCATGGGGCTGGATCGCATATTTCAAGGCATTTAGGCGCAAAGGATGTGGAAGGGGCCCGGGTGTACAGCTCGGACAGCTTCTATCTGTCATTAGTGACAGGTGTTGTGATTGCCGTACTTGGTTTATTCTTTCTGGATCCGTTCATGTGCCTGTTAGGGGCAACCCGGACGATCCTGCCGTATGCCCGAATCTACGGCATGTATATTCTTCTGGCAGGTCCTGCCTTTACGGCAAGCTGTGTGCTCAACAATATACTGCGTTATGAAGGCCGTGCTTTCTATGCCATGATCGGCCTGACTTCCGGCGGTATTCTTAATATCTTCGGGGATGCACTGCTCATCAAAGTGTTTCATATGGGTATCGGCGGTGCCGGTCTTTCAACCATGGTAACTCAGTACATCAGTCTGTTTATTCTGATGGTTCCCTATTTCAGCGGACAGACCAGAAGCTCACTTTCACCCCGCTATTTCACTCTGCAGAAAGATATTGTCACCGGCATTATTGCGGTTGGCTTTCCTTCTCTCATGCGCCAGGGTCTGAATGCAGTATCTACTATGGTGCTGAATGGGGCGGCCGGTCAGTTCGGAGATGAAGCGGTAGCTGCAATTTCCATTGTCAACCGGATCATGATGTTCCTGATTGCGGTATCCATCGGGATCGGCCAGGGATTTCAGCCGGTATCTGCCTTCAATTACGGGGCAAAGAAGTATTCCCGGGTGAAGGATGGATTTCTGTTTTCTCTGAAGCTTTCGGAAGCGCTGATGCTTGTGTGCGGTATCATCGGGTTTGCGGCGGCTTCACCGCTTGTGAAGGTGTTCCGCGATGATCCGGCCGTCATTGCCATCGGTACGCCGGCCATGCGGATCCGCAGTTTTTCCCTTGTCTTTCTGCCGTTAAGCATTCTAGGCAATATGCTGTTTCAGTCGATCGGCAGGGCAAAGACGGCTTCGTTTCTGGCGGCACTGCGCTCCGGTTTACTGCTGATTCCCTCCATCCTGATTCTGACTGCGCTGTTTCAATTGAAGGGACTGGAATATGCTCAGGCGGTATCCGATACCCTGGCTTCAATGCTTTCCATTCCGTTCTGTTATGTATTTCTGAAGGAACTGCCGGCAGATCAATAAAAAACATGGGAATTACTCCCATGTGATATGGTCTTTCAGACCGTCGGTATAGCAGATGTAATAATCCATCTGCTTTTTTTCGTTAGGACCGTCAGCTTTCTGCTCTTCATTCATGACCCAGATGGCATCCGCATGGATGCCGGTCTGTTTTTCATAGGCATCCAGTACTTTCTGTCCTTCTTCCATGGACAAAGTGAACAGAGTAGTGGAGAGACAGTCGGCGGCGCCGGAGTCTTTGGTGATGATGGAAACGGAACGGTAATAGGTGGAAGGAAAGTTTGTTTCCGGATCGATGATGTGGTGGTAACGTCTGCCGTCTTCCGCTTCATAGTAGCGTTCATAGTCGCCGGAAGTGACAAAGGATTTTGAACCGGGTTCAGAGACGATGATCAGCTTGTCGCCGCCGTCCGGATTCTGAATGCGTACATTCCAGTCGGCACCGTCCGGTTTGGTGCCGATCGTGCGGTTGTTGCCGCCGGCATTGATGGCGACCGTGCCGATATCTGATTCTTTTTCCAGTGTATCCGCAATCTTTTCCGTGGCATAGCCCTTGGCAATACCGCCGACATCCAGCGAGATGGAAGAATCATCGATGTATACCGTATCGGCATCCGCATCAATCTGCACGTGATCCCAGCCTTTATGGACAGCGGCTTCACTCAGTTCTGCCTCCGAAGGAACTTTTCCTTTCTTTCCTTCTTCATTGAGCTTGATGCCTTCTTCCCGGTAGGTATGCCATACATTCAGCAGAGAGCCGATGGTAATGTCAAACTCTCCCTCACTCCATGTATAGAACTGTTTTGCCATATTGAGCATGTCAATGATGTCCGGATCAACTTTGACCGGCTGGATGCCGGCGTTGTCGTTAATGGTCTTGAGGTTGTTCATGCCATCGTATGAGTTGTAGATATCAAAGAGGTCGTTGTAGTGGGTGAAAAGGGAAACGGCTTCATTGAAATGAGTCTCACTGGCGGTCCGGTCATCGTTGTACTCCTGGTAATAGAAGACGGTATCGAAACCGGCATCGGTTGAGACGTTGGAATAAAGTGTGGTATCAGAGCCGCCGGCAGGGGCAGAAGTTTTTCCTGCACACCCGGCAAGGGTCAGGGACAGACAGCATAATGTCAGAATTTCTTTCTTCATGTCTGCGATTATAGCACAAGGCCTGACAGATGAATATTTGTATAGGAAGAGAAAATTCGTAGGCAAATCGCATGAAACGTAGCTGCTGAGACAGTATTACAGGTTGCAATCAGTTCTGAAGTGGTATAATTAACGTGTTTTTGTTTAAGGGAAAGGATCTGAAAGTATGTCACTGTTAACAGGACCGATGCACCGTCATCTCAACGGACACAAGGACTTAACACTGAATGCACCTGTAAACAGATCTATTGACCCGGATGTTGTATATATTCCGCTTGTCAATGGAAATGCCAAGTGTGCACCCTGTGTTCAGGTAGGTGATGATGTCAAAGTCGGAACAAAAGTCGCTGAACGTAACGACCACTTTTATCTTCCGCTGTTCTCTTCTGTTTCCGGAACGGTAACAGGAATTGAAAAGCGGATGACTTCCAGTCTTACACCAGCTGACCATCTGGTGATCCAGAATGATCACAAATACACGGAAGAAAAGCCGTTTGCACCGCTGGATTATGAAAAGGCAAGCTGGGAAGAACTGCATGACTTCTGCAAGAATGCCGGTATGCTTGGACTAGGCGGTGCCGGTTTCCCGACTTATGTGAAGTACATGAAGCCGGAAAATGTGGATATGCTCATCATCAATGCGGTTGAATGTGAGCCGTATCTGACCGCTGACTACAAGAATATTGAAGCCAATATGGATCTGCTCAAGGTCGGTGTGCTCGGGTTCTGGAAGCTTGCCAAGGCAAAGCATGCATGTGTTGCCATCAAGGAAGACAAGGTAAAGCAGATTGCCGCACTGAAGGAAACATTCAATGGTACGGGTGTTGAAATCCGTATTGTGCCGAATGTGTATCCGATGGGCTGGGAAAGAACGCTGGTCTATCAGGTTGTCGGCAAGCGCTATGACAAGCTGCCGATTGAAGCAGGCTGCATTGTCAACAATGCCACAACGGCCATTGCCTTCGGCAATGCACTGAAAAACGGCATGCCGATTACCCACAAATATGTCACGGTATCCGGTGACGGTGTGGCCAATCCGCAGAATGTCTATGTGCCGGTAGGTACAACTGCCCATGACATTATTGATGCCTGCGGCGGCTATACATCAGAAGATGTCTATCTGATTGCCGGCGGTCCTATGATGGGCAGAACCATCACCAAGGATGAATTCGCCATTGCGCCGCAGAACAATGGCCTGACCGTTCTCAAAAATCAGCCGCTGGAAGAAGTGGCATGCCTGAGATGCGGCAGATGCACGGAGAGCTGCCCGGCTGGTCTTGAACCGGTACGTATTGCGGCAGCAGCCAAGCTGAAGGATAAGGATGCGCTGGATAAGCTGCATGTCATGGACTGCATTGAATGCGGCATGTGCACGTATGTATGTCCTTCCAAGATCTCTGTTACGGAAAACGTCCGTCAGGGCAAGCGCTACATCCAGCTGCAGGCCAGGATGGCGGCAGCCAAGGCAGCGAAAGGGGGTAAGAAGTAATGAAGCTTTCATTCCATCCGTCCCCGAACTACCGGGACGCTAAATCCACATCTGAGATCATGCGTGATCTCACTGTATGTCTGCTCGCCGTACTGCTGTTCTCAGCGGTATGGTATGGGGTCAGCTATGGCGCAGCATACGGTATCAGAGTTATCTTAATGGCAGTATTTGCCGTGATTGCGGCATTATGCACAGAAGCCTGCTACTTCAGAATCAGAAAGCAGGATGTCAAAGAAGGGCTGAAGCATTCCTATGGATGGGTTACAGCTCTGATCCTTGTTGAAATCACCAAGATTTCTGTATCCTACTACGCTGTCATCATCGCTACAATCCTTGCCATTGTGTTTGGCAAGCTCGTATTTGGCGGCTTCGGCCAGAATATCTTCAATCCGGCTGCCTTTGGTGAAGCGATCATCATGAACAGCTTCGCTTCTTCTACAGCAGCTGACTTCACTACCGGTGCAACACCGATGGCAGCCATGAAGTCTGCCGGCTGGATCATGGATGGTTCTTCCTTCGGTACATGGCTTGGTCAGTTCCATGGGTGGGCCGGCATGCTGACAGGAAACTATACCGCTGTTATCGGCGGTACTTCCGTGATTCTTCTGCTGTTATGCTATCTGTTCTTAGTCCTCAGAAAGGATATTGACTGGGAGACAACCGCGGTATATCTCATTACGGTATTTGTTGTTTCTCTGTTTGCAGGTCTGTTCAATGGAGACGGCGTATGGTTTGCTTTCTTCAACCTGTTAAGCGGCGGCACGGTATTCTTAGCTGTATTCATGTTAACCGATCCGGTCACAAGTCCTGTTACCAAGGCTGGCAGAGTAATCTTTGCGGTCGGTGCAGCCTGCCTGACTTTAACCATCAGATGGAGAGCCAATCTGCCGGATGGTGCACTGTATTCAGTACTTCTGATGAATATGCTGACACCGGCAATTGAACTGGCGATGGATGGTTCTCAGATCAAGGATTTCAAGCGCATGCAGAAGAGAACCTGGATTGTCTGCCTTGTCTGTGTTGTGATTGCCATTGCCTTAGGCGGCACAATGCATGCCAAAGCTGATGAAAAAGCTTCTACAGCATCTGCAGCTTCCACAGCGGAAACAGCTGC
>ONOV01000108.1 GCA_900319505.1 uncultured Erysipelotrichaceae bacterium | reverse complement strand
GAAACATGAAAACAGCGGCCTTTTCAGCCGCTGTTTTCAGCACATATGATTCTGTTATTGCCTCAACAGATCTCAGAGTGCATTGATCTGTTCTCTGATATAGGCAAGCGCATCCGGGATGCCGGCTGTATCTCTGCCGCCGGCCTGGGCCATATCCGGTCTGCCGCCGCCGTTGCCGCCGCACTTCTTCGCTGCTTCCTTGACCAGATTGCCGGCCTTGAGTCCCCTGGCAATGGCTGCCTTGGAAGAAGCACAGACAAATACAGCTTTACCGTTGACTTCATCTGCGATGAAGACAAAGCCATCGCTCATCTTATTGCGGATCGCTTCAGCGTAGTTCTTCAGGCCGGACGGATCGAAGTCCTTCAGGCTCATGGCAAGGCAGGTGATATCGCCATGCTTTTCCGCCTTGGCCAGTACGCTGTCGGCATTTGCCAGCATCGCCTTGTTATTGGCTTCAGCCACTTCCTTCTTCAGAGCTGCATTTTCTTCCTGCATCTTCTGCAGTCTTTCCTGCAGCTCATCCCAGCCTTTGACCTTGAACATGGCCGCTGCTTCATTCAGGTGTTCCTGTTCACTGCGGAAGGATTCATATGCCTTCATCTTTGTTTCACAGGTAATTCTTCTGACACCGGAACCGACTGATTCCTCGGAAATGATACGGAATACGCCGAGATCACCGGTATTTGAAACATGTGTACCGCCGCAGAACTCCTTGGAGAAATCCCCCATGGAAACAACTCTGACAAAGTCGCCGTACTTTTCATCAAACAGCGCGGTAGCACCTGTCTTCTTCGCTTCTTCAATCGGCATTACTTCCGTAGTAACCGGCAGATCGGCATTGATCTTCTCATTGACAATGCGTTCCACTTCCTTCAGCTGTTCTTCACTCGGCTTTTCGAAATGGGTGAAGTCGAATCTGCCGTAATCCGGGCAGTTGTAGGAGCCGGCCTGGGCAATGTGATCGCCAAGCACCTGCTTCAGAGCTGCCTGCAGAAGATGCAGAGAGCTGTGGTTGGCACGTGTCTTCTGACGTGCTTCATAATCATAGGCACCATGCAGGGTATCGCCGACATGGAGCGTTCCTTTGACATTTGTGATGTGATGCATCGGCTGTTTGTGCGGTGCCTTCTGTACATCATCCACATCCGCACTGAAGCTGTCATTCCATACCTTTCCGGTATCTGCACACTGGCCGCCGCTTTCGGCATAGAAACATGTCTCACTCAGAATGACATCACCTTCATCAGACAGCTCATCCACTTTGACACCCTCTACAAATAAGCCGATGACTTTGCCGGTTGACTTTGAATCCGTATAACCGGTGAACCTGGATTCTTCTGTGAAATCCATCAGATCCTTGGACTGGCCATGCATGGACTGCAGAGAGCCTCTGGCATCTCTGGCTCTCTGTTTCTGAGCAGCCATTTCCTTTTCAAATCCGGCTTCATCCACGCTGTAGCCTTCATCCTGGGCAATTTCTGTGGTCAGCTCTCTGGGATAGCCGTAGGTATCATAAAGCTTGAATACAACATCACCCGGCAGCTCTTTTGTGTCTGCGTGGGCTTTAAGAGCATCATTGAGCAGCGCTTCACCATTGGCCAGCGTCTTGTGGAAGGATTCTTCTTCCTGCCTGACCAGTCTTGAAATGAGCTCTACCTTGCCTTCCAGGTAAGGATAGAAGTCCTTCATGTTGTCGGCGACAACCTGGACCAGCTTGTACATGAATGCACCGTCAATGCCGAGCTTGATGCCATAGCGTACAGCTCTTCTCAGAACTCTTCTGAGAACATAGCCTCTGCCTTCATTGGAGAACATGGCCCCATCCGCAATGGCAAATGTGACTGTTCTGATATGGTCGGCAATGACCCGGTAAGCCATCTTGTAGGCCGGATCGGAATAAGGATGCTTGGCATATTTTTCCGTTGCGTGAATGATCGGCAGGAAAAGATCGGTATCGAAGTTTGTTTCGCCATCCTGAATCAGAGCAACCAGTCTTTCCAGGCCCATGCCGGTATCGATGTTCTTCTGCGGCAGTTCCTTGTATTCAGAACGCGGTACTTCACCCGGTCTGCAGTCATACTGGGAGAAGACAATATTCCATACTTCAATATATCTGTCGTTTTCAATATCTTCAAAGAACAGCTTCTCACCAATATGATCAGGATCGTACTTCTCGCCTCTGTCGTAATACAGTTCCGTGTCAGGTCCGCCCGGACCTCTGCCGATTTCCCAGAAGTTGTCTGTTGTCTTGCGGATATGCTTGGGATTCATGCCGTTCTTGACCCAGAGATCATAAGCTTCCGTATCATCCGGGTAGACGGTGACATACAGACGCTGGGGATCAAAGCCGATCCATTCCGGGCTGGTCAGGAATTCCCATGCCCATGTGATGGCTTCCTTCTTGAAATAGTCGCCGATGGAGAAGTTGCCGAGCATTTCAAAAAAGGTATGATGTCTGGCGGTTCTGCCGACGTTTTCAATGTCATTGGTACGGATGGACTTCTGGGCATTGCAGATTCTGTTGCATGCCGGTTTGACGGATCCATCAAAATACTTCTTCAGCGCTGATACACCGGCATTGATCCATAACAGAGTCGGATCATCATGCGGGATCAGGCTGGCTCCCGGTTCAACCATGCATCCCTTGGACTTGAAGAAATCCAGGAACATCTGTCTGACCTGTGAGCCTGTCAACTGTTTCTGTGTCATGTTATTCCTCCTGAAAAAATAAAAAACGCTCCTGTCCAGGAACGTAAGATACGCGGTACCATCCTGGTTCACATCATCCGATGTGCACCTTAATTCAATAAGTCCATAACGCAGACCTGCGTTGCCGATTGAGGCACTCCAACTTGAGCAGCTTCATATCATCGCTTCAGGAACTTTCACCGCCCGTTCCTTCTCTAAGGAAGCTTAATGATACTACTCATCTCAGTTTCACGATTTCCGTGCTTTATCTTAGCACAAACATCGAAACATGCAATCTATTATTGAATGTTTCAGAAGAGTGTAATAAAATCAATGTATCTTGAAAATGGTTT
>ONOV01000105.1 GCA_900319505.1 uncultured Erysipelotrichaceae bacterium | reverse complement strand
TCTTCGCTCTTATATAATATCATATTCAGATAGCCAAACCGCCCCATAAAGGGGCGTGGCTTCTACCGATTAAAAGATTTTTGTGAATGTTCAGGCAAGAATGCCGGTATATTTCAGACTGTCCTTCACATCCTCAATCGGGATGATCTGCAGGGCATTGCGGGTCTCTTCCGGTACATCCTTGAGATCTTCCACATTATCCTTGGGAATCAGAACTGTCTTCACCCCTGCTCTGACCGCTGCCATGAGCTTTTCAGGCAGACCGCCGATCGGCATGACCTTGCCTCTTAATGAGACTTCACCTGTCATACCGATGGAAGGATCTACCGTATGGTCTGTCACAAGGGAGGAAAGCGCGGTTGTGATGGTGATGCCGGCAGAAGGACCATCCTTCTTGACAGCACCTTCCGGCACATGAATATGAATGTCATGTGTTTCAAAGAATCCTTTCTTCTCCGGGAACATATGCTTCACCAGGGACAGGGCAATGGAAACAGATTCCTTCATGACATCACCCAGCTGTCCGGTAACGGTAATCTTGCCATTGCCCGGCATAGCCAATGATTCAATGAACAGAATCTCACCGCCGGCTGCGGTCCAGGCAAGACCCGTCACAATGCCGGGCCTGCGGTCATCTGTCACTTTGTCATGGTGAATCGGATGGGCATCGAGATAATCCTTCAGATTATCCTTTGTGATGACAAGCTGATCCTCTCTGCCCTCCGCAATGGAAACGGCACAGGCTCTGCATAATGTATCAAATACCTTCTTGAGACCTCTGACCCCGCCTTCCATCGTATAGGAATCAATGGCTTCTCTGATCGCATCATCCCTGACCGCCAGGTCCTTTTCCTGAATGCCCATGGCTGTCATGGCCTTGGGGATGAGGTGGCGTCTTGCGATCTGGAACTTTTCACTGGCGGTATAGCCGTTGAACTGGATGACTTCCATACGGTTCAGAAGAGGCTCCGGAATGTTGTCAATAGAATTGGCCGTGCAGATGAAAAACACATTGGAAAGATCATACGGTACGTTCATGTAGTGATCGGTAAATGTATTGTTCTGTTCCGGATCCAGTACTTCAAGCAATGCGCTGGCCGGATCGCCGTTGTAGGACTCCCCGAGCTTATCCACTTCATCCAGCACCATGACCGGATTGGAGGAGCCGGCTTTGGCAATACCGTCCATGATACGGCCAGGCATGGCACCGATATAGGTTCTTCTGTGACCTCTGATATCCGCTTCATCCCTCACCCCGCCTAACGATACTCTCACATAGCTTCTGTGCAGGGCTCGCGCGATGGAAGCAGCGATGGAAGTCTTGCCGGTACCAGGTGCACCGACAAACAGCAGGATTGAACCGGACTGCGTATGTTTGAGATTCATGACGGCAATCTGCTGGATGATTCTCTTCTTGACCTTTTCCAGACCGAAGTGATCTTCATCCAGAACCCTGGCCGCCTCTTTCAGATCAATAGTCTGCGGCTCGGCCGGCTTCCAGTTCAGAGAAGTCACAAAGTCCAGATAATCATAGATATTGCCATATTCCGGAGAGTTCTTGCCTTCCTGCTTCAGACGGTTGAGCATCTTCTCCGCTTCCTTCAGGGCATCCGGATTCATGCCGGATTCCTTGATCTTCTTTTCAAAGCGGGAGATCTCGTTCACATTCTCCGGATGCATCTGATCCAGTTCATTCTGCAGATATTCCATCTGCTTCTTGATGGCCTGCTCTTTATAGGCACTCTCATATTCCTTGGTTGTTGCAGACTGAGCATCCGCATTGACCTTGGCAACTTCCAGATAGGAATACAGAATCTCCTCGTACTTCTTCTCTCTGTCCCGGCGGCTGTCGATTTCAAGCAGCTGATACTTCTCTTCCGGCTTCAGCGGCAGCCACATGCCAAGCAGTGAAACAACTTCCGAGATATTGGTCCACTGATCCAGATACGGGGAGACAAAACTGCCCCACTGGAACTTGTTCATATACTGCCTAAGCATATCCTTGATGTGATCCAGCTGCTCCTTTTTCTCGGCAGGATCGCCATCTTCAATGTCAGGACGTCTTGACACATTGGCCGTGATCGTATGATCCGCCCGGATGATGACATTTTCAACATTAACTCTCTGATACGTCCGGATCACATAGAATCCGGATACACCGGACTGCTGAATCATACCGGATACACCGATCGTATAGAAACCATCCTCCGTATACTCCGTACGCGGCCGGTTGTCTCTGGAGATGATGAAGATTACCTTCTCACCGGGATTGATACCTGTCACACCGGCGGAAGCGTTGAGGCTGTCGGCAGGAAAATACAGAGTAGATTCCGGCAGGATCAATTGGTTATACACAGGAATAATAATCATAGCGCTCTCCTTTCAAGCACTCTTATGCTTAGAGTGCTAACATGTGCTAAAAATAAATGGGG
>ONOV01000033.1 GCA_900319505.1 uncultured Erysipelotrichaceae bacterium | reverse complement strand
TGCTGTTGGGATATAGCCAAGCGGTAAGGCAACTGGCTCTGAACCAGTCATTTCGGGAGTTCGAATCTCTCTATCCCAGCCTTGAAATCGAACTGATAAAGTTCGATTTTTTTGTTTCTGCAGAGTATGTTTGCGTAAATACTGTATCTTACACATGTTTCACCCATAATCTGAATCGAATCTAAGACATATGTCTTTAAATGTCTTTGCAATTACGGGACAATCTTCTATAATAATTGCGTCCTGCATATCGTATAAACTTTCGGATTGGCGAGAGTGTTTCTACCTGACTCCCAAAGCAGTCAGACTACGATCCTGCAAATAATGTGCTGCGTTATCGGGATAGTAATGCGGCGTTTTTTGATTTTATGAGATATACAGGAACAGAAAGAGGGGAACTTCATGTTCGAAAAAGTATTCAAACTGAAAGAGAACGGTACCGATACCCGTACGGAACTCGTTGCCGGTCTTACGACGTTCATGACCATGGTTTATATCCTGGCTCTGAACCCGTCCATTCTGTCTCAGTCCGGTATGGATGCCGGTTCTATTCTGACCGCCACAGCCGTGTCATCGGCGATTGCCTGCTTCTGTATGGCTGCGTTCTCCAACAAGCCATTCGCTCTCTCTGCCGGTCTTGGTCTGAATGCATACTTTGCCTATACCATCTGCGGCTCCATGGGCTATTCCTGGCAGGCAGCTCTGACAGCTGTCTTTGTTGAAGGCGTGATCTTCATTATTCTGTCTCTGACAAATGTAAGAGAAGCGATCTTCAATGCCATTCCTTCACAGCTCAAGATTGCTGTATCTGTTGGTATTGGCTTATTCATTACATTCATCGGCTGCCAGAATGCACATATCATTGTGGATGGTTCCACTCTGGTAACGCTGTTCTCATTCAAGGGAGCTCTGTCCGATGGCACATTCCGTTCTGCCGGTATCTCCGTTATTCTGGCTTTGGTCGGTGTTGTTCTGATCTTCTTCATGCTGCATAAGGGCGTCAAGGGCTACATGCTGTACGGCATTCTGCTGACATGGCTTATCGGCATCATCTTCCAGCTTGTCGGTCTCTATGTACCGGATCCGGATAACGGCTTCTACTCCGTTATTCCGACTTCCTTTGTCTCGCTGCCTTCTTCCATGGCACCGACCATGTTCAAGTTTGACTTCGGCTTCATTGCCCAGCATCCGGGTGATTTCATTGTCATGATGTTCTCTTTCCTGTTTGTTGATATCTTCGATACACTGGGAACGGTCATCGGCTGTGCTTCCAAAGCCAACATGCTGGATGAAAACGGCAGTCTGCCGGGCATCAAGGGTGTTCTGTTAGCTGATGCCTGCGGTACTGTTGTCGGTGCCTGCTTAGGTACATCCACCATCACAACATTCGTTGAATCCTCTTCCGGTATTACCGAAGGCGGCCGTACCGGTCTGACTTCTGTTACCACAGGTGTTCTGTTCCTGCTGGCTCTGTTCCTGACACCTCTGTTCCTGACTGTACCATCCTTCGCTACTGCACCGGCTCTGATCGTTGTCGGTTTCCTGATGATGCAGCAGGTTGCAAACATTCACTGGACAAATCTGCTGGAAGCTGTCCCGTCCTTCATCTGCATTACCATGATGGGCTTTGCTTACAGTATTTCTGATGGTATCGCTTTCGGTATCATCAGCTGGGTTGTTCTGCATGTGCTTGCCAAAGATCGTTCTGATACAAGTGCACTCATGTATGTGCTTGCTGTGATCTTTGTGCTGAAGTATTTCCTGATCTGAGGTACAGAAAGACTATCCCATACCGCAGGGTTATCCTGCGGTATTTTTTTGTTCCCGAATTTTCAAGTCAAATGCAGCGATGTTGAATCATAAACTTCATACGGCGTTCTGTATCCAGGACATTTGCGAGGACGTTTATTCAGTTCATCAATTCTGCTCTGTATGCAGTCGTTCGTAATGTCCGTCAAATCTTTTCCTTTCGGAAAGTATTCTCTGAGAAGGCCATTTGTATTTTCGTCCGTGCCTCTTTGCCAGGGATGATGCGGACGGCTCCTCTGTTTCCGTGAGATAGACCTGGTTCATTGAACACTCCTGAATAGATTGCACGGTAAATTGTGACATAGCTGATT
>ONOV01000101.1 GCA_900319505.1 uncultured Erysipelotrichaceae bacterium | reverse complement strand
TTAAACCGCCTTCTCCCCCAAAGTCTCCCCCAAGGTTATTGGCTTCTCCCCCTTACATTTTGGAGAGCCTTTTTCTTATTCCTGACAGACAATGATCTGTTCTTTTTCAGATTCACTGTGGCGCACCTCATAGCCAAGCGCCTCTGCCCGATGCACAATGGCAATCTGTTCTTCTTTGATCACTTCACCCGGCACAATGAAAGGTATGCCCGGCGGATAGAGAAACAGATACTCCCCTGCCGTACGTCTAACGGCATTCTCTAAATCCACTGTCACATGTGCCGTTTCCACCGCATCATGCATTGTCATTCTGACTTCAGGCAGAACGATCTCACCCATGGGATCTTCTTCTTTTTCTTCTTCCATGTGCTGATCCATTTGACAAAGTGCTTCCCCGAGCTTTTTCAGCGTACCGGGCGCATCAGCCGCACTGCTCATGGCAAGCACATTATGCCCCTGCGCCATTTCCATGGTGAAATGATACTGATCATGCAGGATCTTCATGCATGCGCTTCCGGAAAGCGGGGTATGGATGAGAATCTTGCCGGGATCATAGGCATAGATCAGAGGACTGTTCTGCCTGTTCTGGTGTTCCAGCACACGTATATATCTGAGATTTTGGATCTCAGCTTCAAATGCATGGATCTCCCGGCGCCATGCCTGGACATAGGTATTTCCGTTTTTCTGCCAGGCAGCCGTACATCCGTCAAGACTCATCATCAATGGATAGGATGGAGAAGAAGTTTCAAATACCCCCAGCTGTTTTTCCACTTCCGCATGATTTACCAGATCACCTTTTACATGAAGCCAGGCGGTCTGGGTGGCACTGAATAAAGTTTTATGCGGACTCTGCACCACAAGATCCGCCCCTTCTTCCACCGCACCGGCCGGGAAATCTCCCATACTGAGATGCGGGCCATGCGCTTCATCCACAAATACCGGCACACGATATCTGTGAGCAATAGAAGAAATTGCTCTGATATCACTGATCACGCCTTCATACGTTGGACTGGTCAGAATCACAGCTTCACTGTCCGGATACTGTTCCAGAGCTGCCTGTACACTTTCCGGCGTAAGCGAGCCATATGTTTCATACGCTTTGATATACGGCGGCATCAGCCAGTGTACCTTAAGATGCCTTAACTGCATGGCATGAAAGACAGAACGGTGGCAGCTGCGGGCCGCAATCACTTCCGCCCCTTCATGGGTCAAGGCAAAGATGCCGGCCAGATTGCCGCATGTACTTCCATTAACCAGAAACCAGGTCTGATCTGCCCCATAAAGGGCAGCTGTACGGGCCATGGCCTCTTTGAGTATGCCGTTTGAATGATGCAGATCATCCGTCTCTTCCACTTCCGTAAAATCCAGCGTACTGTCAATAGCCGACGTTGCCTGAAATCTTCTTTTATGCCCCGGCATATGAAAGGGAATCTGCCCTGACTGTGTATACGCCTTCAGTTCCTCTTCAAGCTTTCCGGTTATTTTCCTGTCCATCTCTTTCTTTCCCCTTCTGCCTGTTCATTATACATGCATCCCTATCCTCACAAATACTGATGCATCAGACTGATGCACCAGGTTCCGCAAAATTTTTCCTACCAATCCAGGCAGGTGAATCACTTCTGGCTGTCATAGTCGGGATGTTCAATATTCAGATATTCTGCTGCCCTTTCTTCTTCACTTTCCCGGTCATATTCATCCTGAAAGAAACTTCTTCCCGTATCCAGCTTTTCAATCTTCTCCATATCTTTGTCTTCCAGATGGAAGTCAAAGATATGGATGTTTTCTTTCAGATGTATCGGATTCACTGCCTTGGGAAGCGGAATCAGTCCCTCCTGCACATGCCATCTGAGGATGATCTGCACCACAGTTCTGTCATACTTCTCAGCAAGTTGTAATAACAAAGGATCATTCAGAAGCTTCTGACTGCCATGTCCGATCGGAAACCAGCTTTCTACCTGTATGCCGTACTGCTTCAGAAAAGTACGCATCTTCTTCTGCTGAAAGTAAGGTTGACATTCAATCTGGTCCACTGCCGGAAGGATCGTACCATGTTCAGCAATATCCAGAATCTCTTTCTCATTGAAATTGGAAATGCCGATGGACTTCACCCTGCCTTCCCTGACTGCCTCTTCCAGCGCTTTCCAGGCACCCATGTAATCCCCGAAGCGAATATGCAGCAGCAATAAGTCAATATATGGTGTATCCAGCCTTTTCAATGTTGCATCAATGGCAAGCCTGGTCTTTTCATAACCGAAGTCAACAGGCATGATCTTGGTTGTCAGATAAATTTCTTCCCGTTTCAGTCCCGATGCCTTCATGGCCCGTCCGACCGCTCTTTCATTCATATAGGAATTGGCCGTATCAATCAGACGATATCCGTCTTCAAACGCCTGTCTTACTGCCCTTTCACATGTGTCCGGTTCCATCATGAATACGCCTAGTCCCATGATTGGCATGCTCTGTCCATCATTCAGCTTTATTTTCTGTTCCTTCATTTTTATTGGTTCAGTCCTTTTTCGTGTGTATAGCTGCTAGTTGAACCTAGATTTCTTCCTGCTGGCATCAAACAGCCTGAGGAAGAAATATTCATCATCCGGATAGCCATAGCCTTTACGCCTCTCTGTCTTAATCATGTTGTTGATCCCCTCCAGCTTGCTGGTACTGATCTATTACTTGGCATGGCTGATGATGCCATCAAGGCGCGACTCTAGAGGGAGCGTACTCATCCTTTCGTACATGTCTGCCAGTGATCCTGTAGTATTTCCAAATGTGGGAGTGACCATTATCCTCTTTGCCGGAAGCGTTCTGTTTTACCACCAGCTTCAATGGCGCCATCTAACGAAAGGAGGGCATGCCTGACATGAAGTAAAGCACACCGCTTTTGACAAGTTCCGATGGGATAGTAAGTTCTTCAGGAGCAATTGTCATTGTATCAAGACTGCATTGAACCAAAGGCTGTGTATCTGTATAATTCATTCGGGATCCTCGTACTTTCTATAGTTTGGTCTCTTTAGATCATACGATGAT
>ONOV01000100.1 GCA_900319505.1 uncultured Erysipelotrichaceae bacterium | reverse complement strand
TGCCGGGCATCGATCCACAGCACGGATCTGCGCAAGACGGTATTTGCGCTTGTTTCCAGTGCCGAAAACAGCACGATCGACTACGGCAGATGTTACAGCTATATTAAAGACATCAATGATGGAAGGGGCTATACGGCCGGGATCATCGGCTTCTGTTCCGGTACTGGCGATTTGCTGGAAGTGGTGAAGCTGTACAGCCAGCTGAAAAGAGACGATCCATTGCAGAGCTATCTGCCCGCTCTGGAAAAGGTTAACGGAACGGATTCACATGATGGTCTTGGCGAAGGCTTTGAAGCAGCCTGGAAGAAAGCCTGTGAAGATCCGCAGATGAAAGAGGCACAGGATATGATACTGGATCAGAATGATCTGAAGCCGGCTTTAGAGGATGCGGCAGAAGACGGACTGGGTCCGCTGGGACAGTATATCTATTATGATGCTTACGTTGTTCATGGCGATATTGCCGGGATCCGTCAGAAAGCAGAACAAGAGAAAGAGACACCTGCTGAAGGCGGAGATGAGGCACAGTATCTGACGGCCTTTCTCAAGGCACGTCAGAAGATCATGCAGGAAGAAGAAGCACATGAGGATCTGTCTCGTCTGAAAGCACAGCAGAAATTCATTGATGAAGGAAACTTTTTCCTGTCTCTGCCTCTGGCATGGACCATGTATGGGGACAGTTATACGCTGACAGAGAAAGACCTTGATGACCTGCCTGGGGAATATCATCCGTCTGTCTGAGAAACCACTGATATAATGAGAAAAACGGAGGTTTATCATATGGATTTCAGAAAAGAAACATACAGGAAACTGGCAGCGACAATCATCCATAACCTGGAAACACGCAATATGGATGGTGTGTACTTTGAAACAGCAGAAGAAGCGAAGGAAGCGATTCTGCAGGAAATGCCGGATGGCAGTTCAGTGACCTGGGGCGGCAGTATGACGTGCCAGGATATGGGACTGCTTGATGCATGTCTTAACAGTGACAGACTGAAGGCGCTTGACCGCACCACGGCCAGAACACCGGAAGAACAGCGCAGGCTCTATGCCGAACAGACGCTCTGTGACTACTTCCTGATGAGCACCAATGCCATTACCATCGACGGCGAGTTAGTTAATATTGACGGCCGCGGCAATCGTGTGGCCTGTCTGATTACCGGTCCTTCCCATGTCTTTGTGGTCTGCGGTATGAACAAAGTGGCACCGGATCTTGACAGTGCCATCAAGCGTGCCCGCAATCTGGCGGCCCCGGCCAACCTTCTGAGAGTCGGCCGAACAAGTACACCATGTCTCAAGACCGGCAGATGTGCCAACTGTCTGAGCCAGGAGAGTGTGTGCAATCAGTTTGTCATAACAAGAAGAAGCGGTGTCAAAGGCAGAATCAAGGTATTCCTGATCGGAGAAGATCTTGGCTTCTAAAATACATACAGCGGATGGCTGTACAGCTGTCCGCTTTTATAATGTAAGAAAGTGCTGTTATTTTCATAGAAAATGAAAATAATTTATGAAAATAAACCTCAAATTAATGAAAACTGTTTCCTTCCGATATTATAATGACTCAGTCGAATAGAGGAGGAGTGTGTGATGGAAAAAAAGAATCTGGACTGGGAGAATTTGACATTCTCTTATCAGCCGATCGATAAGCGCTATGTTGCCATGTATAAGGATGGCGCCTGGCAGGAAGGAGAACTGAGTGATGATCCCAATGTTGTCCTGAATGAGTGTGCCGGTGTTCTGCAGTATGCCCAGCAGGTATTTGAAGGCCTGAAGGCCTATACAACAAAGGATGGTCATATTGTCTGTTTCCGTCCTGATCTGAATGCCCGGCGTATGTATGACAGTGCGCAGCGTATGGAAATGCCGCCTTATCCCAAGGATAAGTTTGTTGAAGCAATTAAAGAAGTCGTACAGGCAAATGCGGCATGGGTGCCGCCGTATGGAACAGGTGCCACGCTGTATCTGCGTCCGTATGAATTCGGCTACAGTTCAGTGATCGGTGTCGCACCGGCAAAGGATTATGAGTTCCGTATTTTCGGTACGCCGGTAGGTCCGTATTTTAAGGGCGGCGTCAAGCCGATTACGGTGAGAGTATCTGACTTTGACCGTGCCGCGCCTCGCGGAACAGGCCATATCAAGGCAGGATTGAACTATGCCATGAGTATGCATGCCATTGTGACAGCACACGCGGAAGGCTTTGCCGAGAATATTTATCTTGATGCGGCAACCCGTACCAAGGTAGAGGAAACCGGCGGTGCCAATATTCTCTTTGTAGATCAGGATGGTACGCTTGTTGTGCCGAAGTCTGATACAATTCTGCCTTCCATCACCAGACGTTCGCTTGTTTATGTTGCAGAACATTACCTCAACCTGAAGATTGATGAAAGACCGGTTTACTGGCAGGAGGTGCTGGATCATAAGTTTGTAGAATGCGGCCTGTGCGGTACTGCGGCGGTCATTTCACCGATCGGACGCATCAATGACCATGGTACGATCATTGACTTCCCGTCCGGTATGGAAGAGATCGGTCCGGTTATGAAGAAGATGAGGGAGACACTGCTTGGCATTCAGATGGGCGAAGTTGAAGCACCTGAAGGCTGGATCATGAGGATTCTGTAAGCTTGGATAAGCAGGTAAAGATCGGTGTGGTCGGTAC
>ONOV01000097.1 GCA_900319505.1 uncultured Erysipelotrichaceae bacterium | reverse complement strand
CATCCAGTTCTATCCCTCTAGGGATTACTTTGACAACGCACTATTTGCGTTCATATATGAGTGTGACTGCCCATCACACAAAAAGCTTCCCGCTTTTCAGCAGGAAGCACATGGCTTATAGGTAATGGTTTTATGGGCCTCAACACTGTGGGTCAGCCAGACATTGCCGCCGATGACACAATAATCCCCGACCTTCGTATCTCCGCCAAGGATTGTCGCATTGGCATAGATGACGACATGACTGCCGATATCCGGATGGCGCTTGCCCCCTTTGACCGGATTGCCGTTTTCATCCATGCGGAAGCTCTTGGCGCCAATCGTTACACCCTGATACAGCTTGACATGGTCGCCGATATCAGCTGTTTCACCGATGACAATGCCAGTACCGTGGTCAATGCAGAAGTATTCACCGATCTTGGCACCCGGGTTGATATCAATTCCCGTTTTCTCATGAGCATATTCACTCATGACTCTGGGCATATACGGTACCCCAAGCACATACAGTTCATGGGCAATCCGATAGATCATGGTGGCATAGAAGCCCGGATAGCAGAGAATGATCTCTGCCTTGGAATGTGCCGCCGGATCCCCATCATAAATAGCCTGAATATCCGTTAACAGCAGTTTCTTGACATCCGGCAGACGGTTCAGAAACTTCTCTGCCACCGCCCAGCTGTCAATCGTACCATCTCCGACTGCCTCATCAATGCGCCGGATCAGCTTGCATAAGGATGCGGACAGCTCCACCAGTGCTTCTTCCTGGGAAAGTTCGGAAAAATGGAAATATTCCGGCATGAGAATCACCTGGGTTTCTTTCAGGATATAGACAATCACCTTGCGGTCCGGCAGACGATTCTTGCCATCCGCCGTTTCATCTTTCACACTTCTGATCTTTTCCAATAGTCCTTCCGTATTCATCCGCATAGGCTTACTCCTCATATATTCCTTCAGAAAATGCGCTGCCATATTTCAGAATGCCTGCAGGCGCTGTCTGCCTGTCCGCTTCCAGCAGCCGTGCGGGCTGGATCCGACTCTCAGCTGATGTATCAATTCTGCTCATCACCATGCCCCCAGCTTCGTTTGTGAAACTTTACTCTAATGACCTTTATTTTAGCAGTACCATCAGATTTGTCCAGCCGGACGCCAGTCTCTCAAGGCAGCGCTTTCATCCTTAATCTTCTTTAAGATTTAGGCATTTACCCCTTTTTGATTCTTTCAGGATCTGCCAGTTGGTGTATATTACTTACACGAGGGGAGGTTATGACATGCCTTTATATCAACTGACAAAGGTAGCAGCAGCGTTACTGATGGCAGTCTCTTTAGCTGCCTGCGGTTCCTCTGATACAGCTGTGAAGTCAGCGGACCCGGGATTCTACAAGGACGCTGAAATTATTTCTTCCGGCAGTTCACTGCGGCAGTCCGTACTGTATTATCCGACAGATGAGCTGAGTGAAGCGGATCTGACAGACTGGTACTTCAATTACATTGAAGAAAACATGCTGAATTCAGCCGTGATTCTGGATGATTCAGACAGTACGGAAGGCATTTATGCCAATGCGGCTACCGATATGGTCTACACCGGTATTGAACTGAAGAAGAGAGACAACGGCACCTATTCGGCCAATATCACTTCTGCCAGTACAACGTATTCCGCAAAAGACGGCAAACTGACACTTGTTTCCCAGAAGGAAAAGACTGAGAAAGAAACAGCTGAGCCTGAAGCTTCAGCCAGTGCTTCTTCCAGATCTTCATCCAAATCTTCATCCAAAGCTTCCAGCAAGCCGACCGCCACACCGACGCCGACACCTTCCGCTTCACCAGATGAAGTGGCCGATGACGGCACCTACTACCAGTGTGATCAGTGCGGCAAGCACTTTGCCACCTATGAGCTGTGGCTGCAGCACATCCGGGATGAACACGATTCCCAGGGCAGCTACCACATCTACAACGCCAATACTTCCGGTGATACCGCATCAGACGATACATCTGAAAACAGTGATACGGAATAAATGGCATCCTGTTCCACTTTTCCAGGCGGAGCAGGATGTTTTTCTTATTCCTTCAATCGGGTATAATACAGGCGTTGACAAAGGAGATAACAAATTGAAAGTAATGGATCATATCCATGGCTTCACCCTTACATCCGTGGAACAGCTGCCTGACAGCCATTCCGCCCTGTACCGCTTCAGCCATGATTCTACCCATGCCGAGCTGATCTACAACAGCCGGGATGACGAAAACAAAACATTTGCGATTGCCTTCCGCACACCCCCGGAAAATGATACGGGTGTCTTCCACATTCTGGAACATTCGGTTCTGAACGGCTCCGGCCGCTATCCGGTGAAGGAACCGTTTGTGGAACTGCTCAAAGGCAGTATGAATACCTTCCTCAATGCGCTGACCTTTGATGATAAGACCATGTTTCCGGTATCAAGCCGCAATGACAAGGACTTCATGAACCTCATGTCCGTCTATATGGATGCTGTCTTTGATCCGGAAATCTACCGCAACCCCAGGATCTTCATGCAGGAAGGCTGGCATTATGAACTGCGTGATGAAACAAAAGAGCCGGTATACAAAGGTGTTGTGCTCAATGAAATGAAAGGTGCGTATGCATCAGTGGATGAGACGATTGTCAGCCATATTGCCAAGGCGCTCTATCCGGATGTGTGCTACCAGTATTCAAGCGGCGGCGATCCTGCCCATATCACGGATCTCAGCTATGAACAGTTCATTGAAACCCACCGCCGTTTTTACCATCCTTCCAATGCCAGAATCTATCTGGATGGAAAGATGGATCTGGATGCGGTTCTGCAGTTTCTTGATGAAACATATCTGTCTCACTGCAAAGCCATTGACCCGCATACATCCATTCCGCTGCAGACAGCAGTCCCTGCTTCAGTTGATACATATGAATATGAATGCAGTGAAGAAGACCTGCATAACCGCACCATGATCTCTATGGCCCGCATCGCGTCCATTGACAGCGATGCCTCCCGCAATACAGCCCTGTCCATCCTCTTTGATATTCTGACCGGCTCCAATGATGCCCCGCTGAAAAAGCCGTTTATCGATAAAGGTTTATGTGAGGATGTTTCGCTGGATCTCTATGATTCCATCCATCAGCCCTGGGCTGCCATCACTTTCCGCAATACGGAAAAGGAAAAGCTCAATGAACTGAAAGAGACCCTGTCTTCTACGGTTGACGGTCTTCTGAAGGAAGGTCTGAACCATGATGAGCTGCTGGCGGCCATCAGCCATGCGGAGTTTTCCTACCGCGACAGACAGGAGCCGGCCGGTGTGCTGAATGCGGAAATCATCATGCTGTCATGGCTGTATGATGATGATCCATCAATGTATCTGAATCTCGGTCATGTGTTTGATGAACTGCGCAGTGCCGTCAAGGACAATTACTTTGAAGCGCTGCTCAAAGATATTTTCTCAGATTCAGAGCATACCCAGACCATCATTGCCATTCCTTCTCATGAAGCCGGCGCTAGACGCCTGCAGGCAGAAAAGGACAAGATTGCTTCAAAGCATCCTGATAAAGCAGATATCATCAAAGCAACCCATGATCTGGATGTCTGGCAGAATACACCGGACAGTGAGGAAAACCTGGCAAAACTGCCGCACCTTTCCTTAAGCGATGTCAATCCGGATCCTATCCCGGATACACGCAGTGAGGATGCCTATCAGGATGTACCGCTGCTTGTCTATCCGGCTCAGTCTTCCGGCATTGCCTACTTCAATCTGTATTTCAACTGTGCTGGCATCCGCCGGGAACAGCTGCCTGCCCTGTCCTTCTTCACGTCTCTTCTGAGCGAGCTGCCGACTAAATCTCATACAGTCAGAGAGTTGCAGATCCTGATGAACCGCTATATCGGCTCCCTTTCCATCTCTGTTATGAGTACCAGCAGGATCAATGAAAATGATGCCTGCACACCGATGCTATCCGTCCGGATGTCATGCCTGGATCAGAACAGCAGCGAAGCTCTCGCGCTTGTCAAAGAGATCCTGAACGAAACTGTCTTTGAAAAAGAAACCATCCGTCCTCTGCTCAAACAGACGCGGCAGAGCTTCCTGGAAGCCGCCGCCGGTTCCGGTCAGTCCTTTGCCAGACTGCGCATTGCGGCAGCCAATACCGCTTCCGGTGTCTTTGAAGAATATGTCCATGGCATCACTTCCGGCAGATGGCTCAAGCAGCTGGATGAAAACTATGATCAGCAAATCAATGATTTCCTGGAATTATGCGATCTTTTAGCGGCCAACCTGTTTATCGCAAGCCGCCTGACCTTCTCCTACAGCGGTGATCATGCCAAGGATGTACATGCCTTCATTGATTCACTTGAAATGGGCGATGCCCACCGGGCCAAGGTACATTATGCCCTTCTGCCCAGGAGAAACGAAGGCTTCCTCATTCCCGGCGGGGTTGCGTATGCGGCCAAAGGCAATCTGTATACCGATACAGATGGTTCTGTGCGGGTGCTGAGCCATATTCTCACCTATGAATATCTGTGGAATGAAGTCAGAGTCAAAGGCGGTG
>ONOV01000048.1 GCA_900319505.1 uncultured Erysipelotrichaceae bacterium | reverse complement strand
GAGTAATTGACTAAATTGCATATGTCTTTATAGCCATACTTCAAGTAGAAAGAGGTGACAGTTTATATCAACAAAGGAAAGAATGGAAAAAGCGGGCTGGAACTCAGACAAATTCATCAGCTTCGCTCATGATTCTGGCAAGCTGTCTCTGACCTGTCTTGCCCTGGGCATCGGATTTACGCTGCTTGCATTTATTCTCTGATCATTCCAGAGCAAAACAAAGAAGCCTGTGCACGCACAGGCTTCTTTGTTTTGGATTACTGTCTAAAAGCTTTCAGTAGAATTTCTTTATCTCTTCTTCTATGCCGTATTCTTTACGGAATGCTTCAAGATCCTCTTCACTTTGAATTAACATGACTTCTTTGAACCGGCCTGTATCCTTATCACGGAAGCCGGCTGTTTCTTCACCGGTACAAATGCTGACACGGATACAGGGAATCTCTGTTTCATGATGACAGGACTTTGTTTTCTTCTGTCTGTAAAAGAACATATGCCTTTATTTCAGACTGCGGTATAGTTCAGCGGCCAGCTTGTCACAGTCATAGTGATCTTCTCTTACTTCATATTTTTCACAGAAGTAGATGGCAGCTTCCTTAGCACCATCCTCACTGTCTTCCACCTTTTTCAGGTTCTCAAGCTGTCCTCTCTGTCCCAGATCATAGATCATGAAATCTACCTGGCCTTCGATTGAATAACGACCGGTATTTGTCTTTCGGCAGTAAGTGATCAAATCTGTCCATCTGTACTTTCCATCCCATTGACAGAGGCCATAATAGCCATTGTCAATGTCGTTGACCGCACGGGGATTATAGGTTGATTCAAGCTGGATATTGGCCAGAATGCCGCAGGCAGCTGCTTTGTTGAGCTTGCAGGTACTGGTTAAAAGCTGATAGATTGTACTTCTTCTTTCCGAAACACTGCCAGCCGACGCGCTGCAGGAGTACCAGGCGATGTCTTCATCATTCCAGCCATAGTTCACCAGATTGCTCTGTTCTGCCATGCTGGCGGTGTAGTTATGATTATTTGCAGGGGCATTGGGATTATAGGCACGATAGATTTCAATCTCCTGATCAGCATCAGAATAGAAAGCAATCCCTTCATCATTCCAGCCTAGATCGACCAGATCTTCCTTTTCCTTCTTATCATCCGTATAGTGGTGTTCACCGGCATTGGGGTTATAAAGACGGTAGACCGCATCGCCTGTTTCACTGTGTTCATAAAAGCCGATGCCTTCATCATTCCAGCCGATCGAGACCAGATAGGCCTGTTCTTTTGCATTAGTCGTGAAGAAGTGCTCACCGCTGTTGGGATTATAGACACGATAGACAGGAATGATGCTGTCAGATGCGTGGATTTGGACAATGCCCTGGGGAATGACTGTCAGAATGAGTCCGGCAGCCAGAATCATATTCAAAAATGTGTTTCGTTTCATCGCTTTTCCTCATATTCCTGCTGTTAAACAGGTTGTACCCGACCATTATACAATGAATCCGGATTATGCCGCATTGTTTCAGATGAACAAATAGGCTGCATGAGAATGTCTATGGTATACTTGCATTTACAGAAAGAAAGAGATGAGATATGTATTACGGCAATATCAAGAAATATGACATCGCGGATGGGCTTGGGGTAAGAGTCAGTCTGTTTGTGTCCGGCTGTACCAACCACTGCAAAGGCTGTTTCCAGTCTGAAACATGGGATTTTCATTATGGAAAACCATTTACAGAAGAAACGGAAAAGGAAATTCTGGATGCGCTGAATCATGAATACATTCAGGGCTTTACAGTACTCGGCGGGGAACCGTTTGAGCCGGAGAACCAGAGGGTTCTGGTTCAACTGCTGAAGAAAATCCGGGAAACATATCCTGACAAGGATATCTGGAGCTATACCGGTTTTGTGTATGATCAGGATCTCCTGGCAGGACAGCGTAAGCATACTGAAGTCACTGATGAAATGCTCAGTTATATTGATGTATTAGTGGATGGACCGTTTGTATTGGAGAAAAAGAATATTGCGCTGTCTTTCCGCGGCAGTGAAAACCAGCGTGTGATTGATCTTAAAAAAACAAGAGCACAGGGTCAGATCGTTCTGTATGATGTCAGACGATGAGCCCTGTGCTCTTTTCTATGCCCGGATGATCTTGACTCTTTCCGCAATCAGCATCGGACAGAGATGAACTCCCCCGGCTTCATCCCTGACGCAGATGCTTTCAATTCTCCCCTTGAACCCGACAACGCTGCCGATGCGGCATGAATCCCGGCACTCTCCTGCCACACCTTTCCATAAGGCAATACGGAAGGCATCAAACCCATATGAACCATCTGCTTCCGGAAAGGATCTCTCACAGGCAATGGTGATATATGCGCTTTCTGATCCATCTTTTCCTGTCTGCGCCCCTGGCATTTCCTTGACTGTTCCGACTAATGCAAAATTGGTGAACATATTCATAACCTCCTTCTGTTTTCTGTACTGTATCGAAAACAGAAGCAGGTTTCAAACCGTCAAATCAGGTGTTTTTCAGACTGTGATGCAGATACTGCCTGGTCAAATCTGCTCAGTTAAAGAAGAAGAGCAGATTTGACCATGTTTTTACACAATTTTCAATAACTGTAATAATACAGATTGATTCCGTCTACTTCTCCATCATTATTGAAACTGATTTCATAATCATAGGTATGATTCTCTTCCTGATAATCCATATGAATGCTTGAGATTTCAGAATCATAGTAATAGATCCGGTAGGGTGCACCTTCCTTTTTCAGCGCTGCAGTCACATCATCGCTTGATTCATAGAATGTCACATCATACGGCATGGAAAGATCAAGTCCGTTATCTCTGGAAGAATAGAAAGAATAATCAGTTATATATGCTTCATTCAGCGGCACTTCATCTGAATCACTGAGATTTTCCACACTGATATAGAAAAGACGGATACCGTTCCTAGTAGCATTGATATTCACCCCATAGTCATCTTTACTGATGATTTCAGGCAGCGGTTCATCTGAATTGACGGATGAGATCGTCCAGCCCGCATCCTGCAGATCCTGCACTTTTGTCGGCATGGCAATGGTTTCTCCTTCCATTTCAAAGGATGTGAATGGATTGGAGGAATAGGAGCCGGCAACCTGTTTATCAGTACTGGAGGAACGGTAGGTATCGTAATTAGTGCCGCTGTTTGTTGCAGCGACGATACCGGCCGTAATGACACCGGCAGCTGCTAAGACAATGACCACAGCAACAGCTGTTCCTGTTTTTCTGTGTTTTTTCTCTTTCTGAATGGCACGATCTGCTTCAAAAGCATCCAGGTCATCATTCAGGCGGTCTTCCCGGGCATCGCTCATGCCTTCATCTGCACTTTCCTGCAGATGATCCGTCCAATCTGTATCATTCTGTTTCTGTGTCTGCTGTGCCATACCTGAACCCCCTTTTAACAGCTATTTTAACGGAAAAACAGTCATTCTGTGTAAAATGGCTGTTTTAATCCTGTGAAGTATCCTCTTTCTTCTTTGCAAAGACATCTCTAGGCTTGGAACCATTGGCCGGACCGATAATGCCGGTCGCTTCCAGCTCATCGATCATACGGGCTGCCCGGTTATAGCCGATGCCGAATCTTCTCTGCAGTAAAGATGTGGATGCTTTCTGTGCTTCTATGACATAGTCTTTGACTTCCTGGAAGAGCGGATCATCACTGACACCGTTATTCCCGGTAAATTCACCGCTTTCTACGCCTTCCAGCATGACAAATGAATCATCATAGTGCGGTCCCCAGGGACTTAATGCGTCGGTGATCCGCTCTACTTCTTCATCTGTGATGAATACACCCTGAATACGGGTAGCACTGTTCTGGCCGATCGGCAGATACAGCATATCGCCATTGCCTAAGAGCCGTTCCGCCCCGACATGGTCCAGAATGACACGGGAATCAGTAGAACTGGAAACGGAGAAAGCAATACGGCTAGGAATATTGGCCTTGATGACACCGGTGATGACATCGGTGGAAGGACGCTGGGTTGCCACAATCAGATGAATGCCGGCAGCACGGGCCAGCTGGGTAATACGCTGAATGGAAGCTTCAACTTCCTTGCCGGCGGTGATCATCAGATCCGCCAGCTCATCGATGATGACAACAATGTACGGCATATCGGCCGTATGTTTTCTTTCTTCTGGCGGCATCTTGGCCAGCATTTCATGATATCCGGCAATGTTTCTGACACCGCTTGCCGCAAACAGGTCATAGCGCTCATCCATGATTCTGACAATGACCTGCAGGGCGTTGGATGCCTGGGTCGGATCATTGATGACCGGACCGATGAGATGCGGTATCTTCTGATATGGAGTGAATTCAACCTTCTTCGGGTCAATCAGCAGCATCTTCACTTCATCCGGTCTGGCTCTTAACAGAATGGAACAGATGATGGAGTTCATACAGACTGACTTACCGGAACCGGTAGCACCGGCAATGAGCAGATGCGGCATTTTATCAATGCGGCATGTCACAGTAGAACCGGAAAGGTCTTTGCCAAGGTAGAACAGAAGCGGTCTGTTCTTGTCTTTTGGGTTTGTACGAGAGACAAGTTCTCTCATCTTGACCGGGGTGCTCTGCTCATTCGGAATTTCTATACCGACCGCATTCTTGCCGGGAATCGGTGCTTCAATACGAATATCCCTGGCTTCCAGCTGCATCTTGATATTGTCGGTAATACTGACAATTCTTGAGATCTTGACATTGGCGTCCGGCTGCACTTCAAACTGGGTGACACTCGGTCCGATATGCACACCCTTTACCTTGGCCGGAATATCAAATGTACTCAATACGCTGATCAGCTGTTCACCCTTCTTCTGGGCATTGAGTTCATTCACATTGCGTCCGTTATGAGGGGGAATGGGATCAAGCACTTTATTGGGATCCGGCTTGCGGTAATGGGAGTAGTCGCATGTCTGCCGGTTTTTACCGTTTGATTCAGGAAAGTGAAAGACAGGCTCTTCTTCTGTTTCAGACTGGGCATGTACCGGCTCAGAAACAGGTTTGACTTCCTTTACCGGTTCCGGTTCAGGCACTGCCTGTTTCTCTTCTTTTGTTTCCTGCGGCTTCACTCTGTCCTGCAGCTCATCAAGATTGATGAATACATGTTCTGATTCAGAAAGCGGCCGCTGCAGTTTCATGGTATTCTCTTTTCCCATGTCATCCGATTCATTTAACAGTTTCAGATTGTTCGTATCCCCGTCATCTTCATCCACGCGGATGTCAAAGGGATGGAGGTTTTTCTGTTTGATCGGGGTCGGTTTCATGCGGATGACGACCTCTTCCCCATCCTGCAGTGCCTTATTGACCTTACGGATATTCTGCTTTCTGACCGGCTCATCCGCATTGATGAAAGAAGCGTGCTTCTGCTTATGTTCTTCACGCATCTTCCATAAGTTGGGACGCTCTTTTTCTGCCTGTACTTCTTCTTTTTCTTCCTTCTTTTCTTCCTCATCCTCAGGCACTCTGAAGAAGTCCGCAATAAAAGAAAAAGCATTCTTATAGCTGTCCATAAAGCCCATCAGAACCGTAGCGATAATAACAAGTGCAATCATCAGCACAACACAGCCGCTGCGCCCGAACAGGATGGACAGACAGCTGTACAACAGGGCGCCGACGATCCCGCCGCCGGCCTGTATCTCTGCATTTGTAAAGTAGGAAGAGAATTTTCCCAGAAACGGCGTCAAAGCCGCAAAACCGGTGACGGTACCGGCCGAAAGCCAGGCCGCCAGCAGTTCAATATCCAGAATGATCAGAATAATCGGCAGCGGATTGCGGGCATCTTCTTCATCCTTATGCGTGGAAGCAATACTGATCAGCTGCCATAAGGCCATTAACAGCAGGATCAGCCAGAATACACCGCCAAAAAGGTAACGCAGTACATTATAGATAAATGTACCTGCCTTACCTGCGCGCATTAAACCGATTGCGCAAAAAGCAACAAGGATCACGATTGTGATCCATTGTCTTGTTTCATTTCTGACCGCCAGCTTTTCTTCCGCTGACTGTTTTCTGCCCTTATTCTTTTTCTTATCCGTGCTCACGCATTTCCCCCGGGTTATTCGTCTTTCGTGTTGATTTCAACGATTGCCGGAAGAATCATCGGACGCTTGCCCGTTTCACGGATGACATAGCGGGCAATGCGGTCTCTGGCATCGGCCCGGCATTCCAGATTGTCATACGTGTTGTTCTTGACGGCTTCGTTGATTGTCTTTTCCATGATATTGCCGATTTCCTGAATAATATAATCAGCATCTTTCAGATAGATGACGCCGCGGCTCTGTACATCCGGACCGCCGATAATCTCCTTGGTCTTGTGATTCACCACGACACCGACAATTATAGCACCGTCGGTTGACAGCGTTTCTCTGTCCTTCAGCACCATGCCGGAAGCGTCCAGATTCTCATCACCGTCTACCAGTACATCCTCCGCGTGGTCAATACGGTTGAAGTTTCTCTGCAGCTTTCCATCATCGATTTCCGCCACCTGGCCGTTGTCCATGACGATGATATAGTCTGCTCTGAAGCCCATATCCAGCGCAATATTGGCATTGGCAATGAGCTGTCTGTACTCGCCTTTGACCGGCATATAGTACTTGGGCTTCATCAGATACATCATCATCTTGAGATCTTCACGGGAGGCATGCATGGTAAAGGCGCGCTTGGCATCAACCGCTGCCACCCGGCCCGCTTCTCTGTACAGATCATCTTCCATGCCTGCTTCTTCTCTTTCCGTACCGGGAACCGCAGGAGATGCGATGATGACGGTATCCGTATTGCGGAATTCCACATTCTCATCTTCCTTGTTGGCAATCTTGTGTACTTTCTTGAAGATGTTGGCGCCATTGCCGGCAATGATGACAAGTACATTCTCCATATCATTGGAGAAATCATCCGGCGGTACTTCAAGGCCTGCCGGAATACGGTAATAGCCAAGAGAAGCCATATCCTTCATCAATTGACGCAGTTCTTCATCATAGATGAACACCCTGCGGTTATACTTATTGGCCAGTTCAATAACTTCGATGACCCGGTAGATATTCTGGTTGAACAGAGTGATGAACATCCTGCTGTTGCTGTCTTCAAAGAAATGTTCAATCTGCGGGGTGATACGGTGGTATGGAGAAGAATGACCGGCTCTGGTACAGCCGACTGACTCTGCCATCAGTAACAGAACGCCTTCACTGGCAAGATCCGTGATGTTGGTCAGGTCAAAGTCAAATGCTTCATTCTTGGTATCATAGTCCACAATGAACTCACTGCTGTATACCACATAACCATCCGCCGTCTCAATGGCAACGCCGAACCCATCCGCAATGGACTGGGTTGTACCGAACGTACGGATCTTCGTATCACCGATCTTGAAGCGGGCATTGCGTCTGATCCGGTGGATGTTGACATGCTTGATGCCGGCCTTCTTTGCCTTGCGCTCAAACATGGCAGCTGTCAAAGGTGCCGTATAGACCGGCACATCCGGGATTTCCTTGAGAAGGCTGGGCAGAGCCGCCATGACATCATCATGACCATGGGTGATGAAAACACCTCTGATTCTGTCCTTATTCTCCTTCAGATAGGTAAAATCCGGTATGATCATCTGCACACCGTACTGCTCCCCATCCGGATATTTCAGTCCGCATTCCAGAACAAAAATATCATCGTTGTTTTCCACAACGTACATATTCTTGCCGTCTTCATCCAGACCGCCTAACGCAAAAATGCGTACTTTGCTCATATTATGATTCCTCCAGTTTCTAAAAGCTTTCCGATATTTCTATTATAAGGCAGAAAACCTCTGTTTCACAATGCCATACCGTTAAGAGAGAAACTTAATGTCTTAGTGATCCTGACATCCACGATCTTTCCATCCAGTCCGGCCGGCCCGGTGAAGTTGACCAGTTTGTTCTCTTCACTGTAGCCGGTATAGACTGCCGGATTCTTCTTGGAAGGTCCTTCACATAATACTCTGAGCGTCTGATCCATGTACTTCTGGTTGTTGAGATGGCCATAGTAGGCAATCTTCTCATTGAGCAGAGAAAGTCTTTCCTTCTTCACGTGCATCGGGATATGATCTTCAAACCTGGCTGCCGGCGTACCTTCACGCGGCGAATAGATGAAGGTGAAGGCACCGTCAAACGCGCACGCATCCACAAGATCCAGCGTCTTCTGGAAATCCTCATCCGTTTCATCCGGGAAGCCGACAATCAGATCCGTCGTAAAGGTGATATCCGGAATCTCCCGCTTCATATCTGCCACCAGCTTCAGATAGCTTTCCGCCGTATAGCCGCGGTTCATCCGCTTCAATACAGCCGTAGAACCGGACTGTACCGGCAGATGCAGGGCTTTCATGATATTGGGGTATTTCTTCATGGCCAGAATTGTCGAGAAGCTGTAGTCCCGCGGATGGGACGTATAGAAGCGGATCCGCTCAATACCGGTTTCTGCTACGGCTTCAAGCAATTGTGTAAAACCATCCTCCATGCCGAGATCCTTGCCATAGGCATTGACATTCTGGCCCAGCAGAATCACCTCATGACAGCCCTGTTCCTTCAGCTCTTCCACTTCACGAATGATATCTTCCTGATGGCGGCTGCGTTCCTTTCCTCTTGTATAGGGCACAATGCAGTACGTACAGAACTTGTTGCAGCCATACATGATGTTGACATAGCCCTTGTAAGGATCAGATCTTCTGACCGGCATATTTTCCATGACATCACCCTGGCCGGAGAATACTTCCACAGTCTTTTCCTTTGTCTTGTCATAATCCATCAGCAGATACGGCAGACGATAGATGTTATGGGTGCCGAAAATCAGATCCACCTGCGGATAGCTCCTGAGCAGTTCATTGACCACTGCTTCTTCCTGCACCATGCAGCCGCAGACACAGATGATCGCATCCGGATGGCTCCTGCGCCATGATTTCAGCTCACCGAGATTGCCGAAGACATGTTCTTCCGCATTGCGGCGCACCGCACATGTATTGAAGATGACAAGATCAGCCTCTTCCCCTGTCTCTGCTTTTGTATAATCCATCTGTTCCAGCAGGCCGGATAATGTTTCAGAATCCCTGACATTGGCCTGGCAGCCATAGGTGTAAATATGGTATTTTTTCCCCGTACCCAGATGTTTCGCTTCTTCAGGCATCGCAAAAGTACGGTACTGTACTTCCCCTTTTGTCCGTTTTGCCGCCGCCCTGAGGTCCGGCATGGCATTTTCCTGTATGTTTTTCATGCGCTTTATATTTCAACAACAGCCATTTCACAAGAAAGACCAGCATCGCTGCTGGTCTTTCTTACAAATCCTTGTGATCTGCCAATGCTTACTTAGCACTGATCGCAGATACCGGGCATGTGCCGACGCAGGTCAGGCAGGAGATGCATACATCTTCGTTGCACTGAGACTTTCCATCTTCATCGAGAGAAAGTGCAGATACCGGGCAGACACCTGTGCACGCACCGCAGCCGATGCAAAGGTCCTTATCAACTGTAACTGGCATGTTGTCAACGCCTCCTTCCGGATTATTCTAACATTGATAAGAATCCGTTTCAATCCGAATACTCATACATCTTCCCGCGGGCGTTTCTGAATCCGTCTGATATGAACTGCCCGGTTGGACAGATCATCAATCTCGATTACCGCCCCGCAGATTACCGGTTCTCCCATGGCCGGCCGATAGCGGGTAAACTGTCCAGTCATCATCTTGGACAGCACTTCATCCCTGTCCCGGCCGAGAATCGAATCATACGGTCCGCACATGCCGACATCACAGATGAAGGCACAGCCATCCCGTATTTTTTCATCAGCTGTCTGTACATGGGTATGTGTACCGATCAGAGCAGCGGCCTTATCTTTCACAATCTCCAGCATGGCTTGCTTTTCACTTGTCGCTTCCGCATGGAAATCAATGATGATGATATCCGCATGAATGCGCTGCAGCAGTCTTTCCGCACACAGATACGGATCCCCGGTAGAAGCACGCATGAAAGCAGAACCGAGAATATTGGCTACCGCAACCTTCTTTCCCCGGCATTCACAGATGAGATACGACTGTCCCCTGTTGAATGGTTCCATATTATCCGGCCGGATAAGTCGCTTCATATTTTTCAGATCACCAAGCACTTCACGTTTGGAAAAGGCGTGATTGCCCAGGGTAATCACATCTGCCCCGGCATCGATCAGCTGCTGGTAGATGGGGTAGGTAATGCCCTTGCCCTCCGCAGCATTTTCACCATTGACAATCGTGAAGTCGATCTGATACTGCTTTTTTAAATCTGGCAGAACAGAAGTAACGGCTCTAATGCCGCAGTCTGCGACAACATCGCCCAGAAAAAGAATATTCATGAAAAAAAGGCCTTTCCGGACGTCAGAAACCATGGCGCCCTATATTCCCAAAAATACTACTTTCTTTATGGTATTTTTGCAAGGAAGGAAAGATACCATCTCTGCGTCAGAACTTTCACTTGTCCAAAAAG
>ONOV01000159.1 GCA_900319505.1 uncultured Erysipelotrichaceae bacterium | reverse complement strand
GATCTGACGGAGTATCTCAAGGAAAGAAACTATAAGGTCAGCTATCTGCATCATGAGACAAAGACGCTGGAAAGAACGGAAGTCATCCGCCAGCTGCGCTTAGGCAAGATCGATGTGATTGTCGGCATCAACCTCCTCAGAGAAGGACTGGATATTCCGGAAGTATCGCTTGTGTGTATTCTGGATGCGGATAAGGAAGGCTTTCTGCGTTCCGAACGGTCGCTTGTACAGACAATTGGCCGTGCGGCCCGTAATGAACATGGTGAAGTCATCATGTATGCGGATACGATTACCGAGTCCATGGACAAGGCCATCAAGGAGACAAACCGCCGCCGTGCCATCCAGGAAAAATACAATGAGGACCACCATATTATCCCTCATACCGTCATCAAACCGATTGCGGAAACCATTCATGGTGTAGAGACCAAAGAAATGGCTGCCCAATATATAGCAAAAAAGACTAAAATGAATAGAAAAGACAAGGCAAAGATGATTTCCGATCTGGAAACAGAGATGCGAGAAGCGGCGAAAGAACTGGATTTTGAAAGAGCTGCCTCTCTGCGTGATATGATCTTTGAGCTCAAGTCTGAAGATTAAGGGGAAAGCCTATGACTGATTACGATAAACTGATCACAGAACGTGCAAGAGACATGAAACCAAGCGGCATCCGCCGTTTCTTCGATCTTGTCGCTGAGATGCCGGAGTGCATATCGCTTGGTGTGGGGGAACCGGACTTTGTCACCCCCTGGCCGATCCGTCAGGCGGCCATTGACAATCTGGAAGCAGGTCATACCAAATACACCTCCAATGCCGGCATGATAGAACTGCGGCAGCAAATCTGTGCGTGGCTGAAACGCAAATACCATCTGTCCTATGACATCTCTGATATCTTAGTGACAGTCGGCGGCTCGGAAGCCATTGATCTTGCGGTAAGGGCATTAGTATCGGACGGGGATGAAGTGCTGATCTGTGAACCTTCCTATGTCAGCTACAATCCCCTGACTACGCTGACCGGCGGCGTTGCCATACCAATCAAGGCAAAAGCGGAAAATGACTTCAAAGTCACGGCGGAGCAGATCAAAGAAAAGCTGAGTGATCGCACTAAGCTCATCATCATGAACTATCCCAATAACCCGACGGGTGCGGTACTGGAACACGAGGATCTGGCCGCGATTGCCGATGTGCTGAAAGAGCGCAATGTGATTGTGCTGTCGGATGAAATCTATTCGGAACTCACCTATGGAGGCCGGACACATGAATCCATCGCTTCCTTCCCCGGCATGGCGGATAAAACGATTGTGGTCAACGGCTTCTCCAAAGCCTTCTCCATGACCGGCTGGCGATTAGGCTATGCGGCCGGTCCGAAGGAAATCATCTCGGTCATGACCAAGATTCATCAGTCTGCCATCATGTGTGCAGCCACTACTTCCCAGGCGGCCGGTATTGTGGCCATGCGGGATTGTGATGATGCAATCCTTCAGATGCATGATGAGTATGAGCGAAGAAGACAGTACTGTGTACGCAAGCTCAATGCCATGGGCCTGCATACTTTTGAGCCTAAAGGTGCGTTCTATGTCTTTCCTGACATTACTTCTTCCGGCATGACATCGGATGAATTCTGCAATACCCTGCTGAAGGAACAGCAGGTTGCCATCATACCGGGCACGGCGTTCGGCGAAAGCGGTGAAGGCTTCGCCCGCATCAGCTATGCCTATTCGCTTCAGCATTTACAGGAAGCCATGCGCCGCATTGAAGCCTTCCTGCAGGATCATAGAAAATAAGGAGAAACGATCATGGATGAATTACAGCTGCTTCATTTATTACAGCAGAACCCGAGAGCTTCCGTTACAGATTTAGCCGATATCCTCAATGAAAAGCCGGAGGACGTTTCCAGCAAGATCAGCAGCCTGGAAAAGAACAAGGTCATCTGCGGCTACCATACGGTCATCAACTGGGATAAGACAAATGAGGATCATTGTGAAGCACTGATCCTTGTCAGTGCCAAGCCGGAAGGCGGCCGAGGGTATGACGGCATTGCCAGCAAGATTGCCCGTCTGCCGGAAGTTACCGATCTTTATCTGATGAGCGGCACAACCGAGTTCATCGTCAAGCTGGAAGGCAAGACGATGCGGGAAGTGGCCGACTTTGTCGGGGCAAGACTGGCGCCTCTGGATGGTATTCTGTCCACTCAGACGTGCTTTTTGCTCAAGAAGTACAAGGTGGATGGCAAAGCCATGGAATTCAAAGAAGAGGGAGACGATCGGATTCAGATCTCCTGAGCATAAGGCAGCCGGTATCAGGCTGCTTTTTCTGAATCTTTCTATAGACAGAATGGGCAGTCAATGATAAAATTTACCGGCGAGTGGTTTTAACCCACTCCTTGCCAGAAATGGCCGTTTAGTCCAGAAGGAGGTATACAGGAATGAAAAAGTACGAAGTAATGTATATCGTCAACGCATCTGTTGAGGATGACAAGCGCAAGGCTCTGATTGAGGATCTGAACAAGATCATCACAGACCAGGGCGGCAAGGTCACTGATACAAATGAGTGGGGCATGAGAGATTTTGCCTACGAGATTGATGATATGAAGAAGGGCTACTATGTTGTTGTGAAGTTCACAGCTGACAATGCAGGTGTCAAGGAATTCGACAGACTGCTCGGCATCAACCCTTCCGTCGTTCGTTACATGATCACACGTGACGAAGCTCCTGAGCAGGAGTCCAAGTAATGATCAATATCAACAGAGTTGTTCTGGTGGGTCGTCTGACCCGTGATGTTGAAGTCAGAAAGACAGGCAGCGGTCTGTCTGTTGCCAGCTTCACTGTTGCTGTATCCCGTCGTTTTGCAAGACAGGATGCCCAGAATAACAATCAGCCTTCGGCTGACTTCATCTCATGTGTAGCGTGGCGTCAGGCGGCTGATTTCCTTGGCAATTATGGTAAGAAGGGAACGCTCATCGGGGTTGAAGGAAGAATTCAGACCCGCAGCTATGACGGAAATGACGGACGCAAGGTCTATGTGACGGAAGTTGTCTGTGATACCGTTGAGCTGGAAAGAAGAAATGATGGTTCCAACAGCGCAAGCTACAGCCAGAATAACAGTTATGGCGGCGGTTATGGAAACAATAACAGCTATAACGGCGGTTCCAGCTACCAGTCTTACAATAATTCCTACGATTCAAACAATAACAATAACAGTCAGAGCACAGATGAGAACCCGGGCGATGCCTTAGGCATTACGGGCAATGATCTGCCGTTCTGAAGAAAAAGGAGAATATCATGGCTTTCAGAAAACAGAGAATGGGACGCAGAAAGGTCTGCTATTTCACCAAGAACAATATCAAGTACATCGATTACAAGGATGTTGAGCTGCTGAAGCGGTTCATCTCCCCTAATGGCAAGATCACACCTCGTCGTGTGACAGGTACACGTGCAAGATACCAGCGTCAGCTGGCTGTTGCCATCAAGCGTGCCCGTCAGATGGCTCTTCTGCCTTACATCGCTGACTGAGTACACAAGCAAGAGACCTGCGGGTCTCTTTTTT
>ONOV01000186.1 GCA_900319505.1 uncultured Erysipelotrichaceae bacterium | reverse complement strand
ATCTAGATGATATCTTACAAATAACGCTATTTCAAGCATTTATCCGACATTTTCATCATTTCCGTACAGGCGGGCAGCTTCAACGGCCTTCTGCCAGCGGCTGTAGAGATGATCTGCTTTCTGAACATCCATCTCCGGTCTGAATACACTCATTTCCTTACTTGAGCTGAAATCATCCATCGTAAAGTAGCCGATGCCAAGCCCTGCCAGTCTGGCAGCCCCAAGAGCAGTTGTTTCAAGTACGGCCGGCCGGTGGATTTCACACTGCAGCAAGTCGCTTTGAAACTGCATCAGGTAATTATTGGCGGCAGCCCCGCCGTCTACTTTCAATGCCTTGAGCTTTGTTCCGGCATCGTTTTCCATGGCGGTCAGAACATCACGTGTCTGGAAGCACAGTGATCTCAGAGTTGCTTTGGTGATATCCTCACGGGTTGTGCCGCGGGTCAGGCCAAACAGGGCACCCCGGCATCTTTCATCCCAGTACGGTGCCCCAAGTCCGGTAAACGCCGGCACCAGAATCACATCGCTCTCTCTCGCTTTTTTCGCAAACGCTTCACTCATTGAAGCTTTGGGGAAAAACTTCAGCTCATCCCGCAGCCACTGAATGGCACTGCCGGCCACAAAGATCGAACCTTCCAGGGCGTACTCCACTTTTCCATTCAGTCCCCAGGCAATGGTTGTCACCAGACCATTTTGACTCTGATGCGGCTTTTCACCTGTATTCATCAGCAGAAAACAGCCTGTCCCGTATGTATTCTTGGCATCGCCTTCCTGGAAGCAGCCCTGTCCGAAAAGGGCTGCCTGCTGGTCGCCGGCCACCCCGGATATCGGAACTTCGTTGCCGAAGAAGTGATAGGGAGCAGTCACAGCAAACTCGCCGGCATTCTCTTTGACTTCCGGCAGCAGACACATTGGAATATGCAGCAGTGAACACAGCTCTTCATCCCATTTCTTTTCATGAATATTGAATAACAGTGTGCGTGACGCATTGGAATAGTCGGTCACATGGGCTTTCTGTCCTGACAGACAGTAAATCAGCCAGGAATCAATCGTACCGGCATAGAGTTCACCTTTCTCTGCTCTTTCCTGGGCTCCCGGGACATGATCCAGCATCCATCTGATCTTGGTGGCGGAGAAGTAAGGATCAATTCTGAGGCCGGTCTTTTCATGAAAGAAGGAATCATACCCCTTCTGCCGCAGGGCATCACAGATGTCTGCCGTCTGTCTTGACTGCCAGACAACGGCATTGCAGATGGGCAGACCGGTTGCCTTATCCCAGATTACAGTTGTCTCACGCTGATTGGTAATGCCGATGGCCACTACCTGGCTTGGCTGGATATGGGCCTTCTGCAGGCATGTACTGATACAGGAAAGTACGGACAGCCAGATCTCATTGGCATCATGTTCCACCCATCCGGGATGACGGAAGATCTGCGTAAACTCCTTCTGACCGGTCGCAATGATATGCTGGTCATGATCAAAGAGAATGGCCCTGGAACTGGTCGTTCCCTGATCGATCGCCATGATATATTTTTCCATTTGTTCCTCCGATAAAACAGTTTCTTCTTCTATCATAATTGATCTCTTTCATTTTGGCGCATTCTTTTCTTGGTACATTGAAACAAATGTCCAGCCATTCCAGTAAAAAAACAGATCCATTCTCACTTGAGAGAACAGATCTGTCTGAATGGGAAACGGATCAATTATTTTGCAGCCTTTTCAGCGTCAACCTTGATGGCAGCCTGAGCAGCAGCCAGTCTTGCCAGCGGTACACGGTACGGTGAGCAGGAAACATAGTTAAGACCCAGTCTCTGGAAGAATTCGATGGATTCCGGATCGCCGCCATGTTCGCCGCAGACACCCAGATGGATATCAGGACGAGTTGCACGGCCATGTTCAGCAGCCCACTTGACGAGCTTGCCGACACCGTTCTGATCGATATGAGCAAACGGATCCTCTTCCAGGATGTGCTTGTCATAGTAATCATTCAAGAACTTGCCGGCATCATCTCTGGAGAAGCCGAATGTCATCTGGGTCAGATCGTTTGTACCGAAGGAGAAGAATTCAGCTGTTTCAGCCAGTTCACCGGCATTGACGGCACCGCGCGGTACTTCGATCATTGTACCGATGTGGTATGTCATCCTGACACCAGCCTTGGCAATGGCTTCATCAGCAGCCTTGCGGATGACATCCGCAACGTAGTTGAGTTCCTTCTTTTCACCGACTAACGGTACCATGATTTCAGGTTCAAGGTTCCAGTCAGGATGTTCCTTATTGACAGCGATGGCAGCGTTGATAATGGCTCTTGTCTGCATCTCGCCAAGTTCAGGATATGTTACGTCAAGACGGCATCCTCTGTGGCCCATCATCGGGTTGAATTCCTTGAGCTTGGCATCAGCTGCTTCAACATCATCGACGGAAATACCGAGCTTGTCTGCAACAGCCTGTGCTTCTTCATGTGTCTTAGGCAGGAATTCATGCAGCGGCGGATCAAGCAGACGGATCGTAACGCTGTAACCGTTCATTGCTTCAAAGATACCCTTGAAGTCTTCTGTCTGGAATGGTTCCATCAGTTCCAGTGCCTTCTGTCTCTGCTCAGCAGTCTGGGCTACACAGAAGGAACGGATCGCTTCAATTCTATCCTTGGAATTGAAGAACATATGCTCAGTACGAACAAGGCCTACGCCTTCTGCACCGAAGTCAAGCGCCCTCTTGGCATCAGCCGGGGTATCAGCGTTTGTTCTGATCTTCAGTGTTCTGCGCTCATCAGCCCAGCCCATGAATCTTGCGAAGTTTCCGCCGATTGTAGCCGGAACCGTCTTGATCTCACCTTCATAGACATTACCGGTTGTACCATCAACAGAAATGACATCGCCTTCATGGAAGACCTTGCCGTCTGCATTTGTCATGGTCTTGCTGACTTCATCAACCTTCAGATCACCGCAGCCGGAAACACAGCATGCGCCCATACCACGGGCAACAACTGCCGCATGAGATGTCATGCCGCCGCGTACGGTCAGAGTAGCCTGTGCACTTGCCATACCCTTGATGTCTTCCGGAGAAGTTTCCAGTCTGACCAGAACAACCTTTGCTCCGGCAGCAGCCTGCTTCTCAGCTTCTTCAGCTGTGAAGACGATCTTGCCGCAGCCTGCACCAGGCGATGCTGCCAGGCCCTTGGCAATGATCTTGTCCTTGTTGGCCTTGAGATCTTCCGCATCGAACTGAGGATGCAGCAGGTCATTCAGCTGATTCGGCTCAACCATGAGCAGAGCCTGATCCTTGGTAACCAGACCTTCATCAAACATATCTGTAGCAACTTTCAGAGCTGCTGCAGCAGTTCTCTTGCCATTACGGCACTGCAGCATGTACAGCTTGCCGTTCTGGATGGTGAACTCCATATCCTGCATATCATGATAATGCTTCTCCAGCTTATCCTTGACATCGCAGAGATCCTTGTAAGCTTCCGGCATTGTCTCTTCCAGAGACGGATACTTTGCTTTTCTTTCTTCTTCAGAAATGCCGCTGTTCTTAGCCCATTCCTGAGAACCCTTGAGGGAGATCTGTTCCGGTGTACGGATACCCGCAACGACATCTTCGCCCTGGGCGTTGATCAGATACTCACCATAGAAGTAGTCGTTGTTGCCTGTTGCCGGGTCTCTGGAGAAGCAGACACCAGTACCGCAGTCATTACCCATATTGCCGAATACCATTCTGACAACAGAAACAGCAGTACCCCAGCTGTCCGGAATATTATTGACTCTTCTGTAGTAGATCGCTCTTTCATTATTCCATGATCTGAAAACAGCACCGATAGCACGGTTCAGCTGAACCAGCGGATCCTGAGGGAAGTCCTCATGCAGGTTGTCCTTGTAGAACTTCTTGAACTCAGCGGTCAGTTCCTTCATGTCTTCGCCCGTCAGTTCAATATCCTGCTTGACACCCTTTCTTTCCTTCATGGCATCCAGCAGTGCTTCGAACTTTGCCTTGTTCAGACCCATGACAACATCGCCGAACATCATGATGAATCTTCTGTAGGAATCGTAAGCGAATCTTGTATTGCCGGACTTTGCTTCAACTGCCTTGACAACTTCATCATTCAGGCCGAGGTTCAGAATGGTATCCATCATACCAGGCATGGATGCACGGGCACCGGAACGTACCGAAACAAGCAGCGGGCTCTCTGTATCACCGAACTTGGCTCCTGTGTCTTCCTGCAGCCACTTTACATACTCGTCGATCTGAGACTGAATCTCATCAGAGATCTTCTCACCATCTGCGTAGTACTGTGTGCAGGCTTCAGTTGTGATAATGAAGCCTTCCGGTACAGGCAGACCCAGTGATTTCATTTCAGCCAGGTTAGCGCCTTTGCCGCCGAGGAGTTCACGCATTGTAGCATTGCCTTCCTCGAACTTGTAAACATACTTTTTAGCCATTT
>ONOV01000220.1 GCA_900319505.1 uncultured Erysipelotrichaceae bacterium | reverse complement strand
CAGATCATTGCCCGATTTGCCCCGGTACAGTAACAGCAGCGATCACATCATCGCTGCTGTTTTCTTAACAATGACTGAAAAAGTGTATGTCTTAAGCTTCACCAGGATGAAATCATTGTCTTCTTAGGGTAAAATGGCATTGGCAATTCATATACAGATAGTACAGAATCTTTTTCTGTCGTATATTTATTGTGTTACGATACAGATAAGGTTAAAATGCAACATAAGGGAGCCAGATTATGAGTGAGACGTATAAAATTGTTACAGATGCCTGTTCAGATATTATTCCTGAATATGCAGATAAAGAAGGCATTCTCGTCATTCCGATGGAAGTGGTAATGACAGATGGCTTCAAGTTCAATGCGACATATGATAATGCGGAAGTTCCGCTGGAGAATTTCTATCATAAGGTAGAGGGCGGCCTGATGTCTTCCACCACCGCCGTCACCCCGCAGGCGTATCTTGATTTCTTCCGTCCTTTACTGCAGGATGGCAATGACATCCTGTACAACTGCTTTACTTCCGGCATGTCTTCCACCTACAACAATGCTTTACTGGTACAGGAACAGCTGAAAGAGGAGTTCCCGGACCGCAGGCTTCTGATTGTCGACTCCAGAGGCGCTACCGGCGGCATGGGCTATCAGACCTACTTTGCGGCCCTCAACCGCGATCAGGGCATGTCCATTGAAGACAATGCCAAATGGCTGGAAGATACCAGACTCCATATCAATTACACCTGGACCGTATCCGACCTCAACCATCTGAGAAGAGGCGGACGTCTGACCAACATCGCTGCCTTTGCCGGAACTCTCTTACAGCTCAAACCCGTAGGCGATATCAATGATGAAGGTCAGCTGGTTGCCCTGGGAACAGTCAGAGGACGCCGTTCTTCCCTGAAGCGTCTGGCTGATATCATGGCTGCCCGTATTGATGTATCTGCCGATAAACCTGTTCTGATCTGCCATTGTGAATGTGCGGAAGATGCTGAATTTCTGAAGCAGAAGCTGCTTGAAACCGGCAAGACAAAGGAAGTCCTCATCGGCCGGGTCGGACCAGTAGTCGGAACACATTTAGGCCCTACCGGCATTACGGTTTACTACTTCTGTGATCATCGTGGCGGTCTGAAATAATCACCTGATCAGAAGGCTGTTATCATACAGTCTTCTTTTTTTCTGCGCATCATAAAACGGAGCTGTGTGACAGCTCCGTTTTACTCAATCCAGTTCTTCACCGTTAGAGGCAATTACCTTTTTATACCAGTAGAAACTCTTCTTGCGGGAGCGGGAAAGATCACCTTCTCCTTTATTGTTCTTATTGACATAGATAAAGCCATAACGCTTATCAAATTCACCGCTTGAAGCCGATACGATATCAATCGGCGCCCACATCTGATAGCCCAGCAGATTGACACCATCTTCCGCCACAGCTTCCTTCATGGCTTTGATATGGGCTTTCAGATAATCAATGCGGTACGTATCATCCACACTTCCATCCGCCAGCTTCTGATCATAAGCACCCAATCCATTCTCCACAATCATCATCGGCTTATTGTAGCGCTCATCAATGACACATAAGGCATAGCGCAGACCTTCCGGATCAATCGGCCAGCCCCAGTCGCTCTTTTTCAGGAAAGGATTGTTTACCGTGTTCTTTCTTTCATAGAAGTTGAAGTGAGGATTGTTCTCTCCCTTCGCTACAGTCTGAGACATATAGTAGGAAAAGCCGATATAATCAACCGTTCCTTCTTTGAGGGCCTTTATATCCGCATCGGACAGCTTCAGATCAAATCCCATTCTGTCCCAGTACTTATACATGTAATTGGGAATGAAGCCGCGGCACTGTACATCCATATACCAGTAGCGCTTATGATTGGCTTCTGTCATCTCAATATAGCTTTCGGGATTGCAGTCTGCCGCATACAAAGGCTCATATGCGATCATACAGCCGATCTGATTGGAAGGATCAATCTCATGGCCGACCCTGACTGCTTCTGCACTGGCAACCAGTTCATATAGTGAAGACTGATACATCATCCGCTCATTATCCGGATTGTCATCCGTTGTCAGAATGGCACCTTCCTGAATCATGTGGTGTGCACAGGGGTCAGCCCCCTGGTTATTGATCTCATTGAAGGTCATCCAGTAATGGACTTTTCCCTTGTACCGTTCAAAGCACGTACGGGCATATTTCACAAAGAAGTCAATGCAGCGATGGTCCATGAAACCGTTGTACTTCCTGGCCAGATGATAAGGCATTTCAAAGTGCTGCAGGGTGATGACCGGTTCAATATTGTACTTATGCAGTTCATCAAACAGATCATCATAGAACTGCAGGCCGGCTTCATTTGGTTCTTGATCATCCCCATTGGGATAGATCCGTGTCCAGGCAATGGATGTACGGAAAGACCGGAAGCCCATCTCAGCCATCAGGGCAATATCTTCTTTATAGTGATGGTAGAAGTCGGACGCTTCATGATTCGGGTAATTCTCCCCCGGCAGTACACCATCCGTAATCCGGCGGGGAATTCCGTTGCCGCCGGCCGTCATGACATCCGCAATACTGATGCCCTTGCCGCCTTCCTGCCATCCGCCTTCAATCTGATGCGCTGCTACAGCACCGCCCCAGAGAAAGTCATCTCTCAATACACTCATTTTCTTTACCTCTAACTGTTTCTTTACTTCTTAAGTGTATCCAATTCCTTATACAGGTCAATAAGCTGCTGCGCAAGAGCCCTGAATACTTCACAGGACATCATCTGGTCTTCCGCATGGGTCAGAATCAGATTCATTTCCCGGCTCTGGCCGTCAGCTTCTTTGGAGACCAGAGCAGCGTGCGGGGCATGTCCTGTGTTATAAGCCTGATCACCCTCCTCGATCAGCTTTTCCGCTCCTTCATAATTGCCTTTTTTCGCTTCTTCGATCGCATTGATATAACAGGATTTTGCGGTACCTGCAGCAGAAAGGATGGTTATTATTCATCCTGCAGTCTGACAACTGTTTTGCCAAAGCTTCTCTTTCCTTCAAGATAACGGTGTGCATCTGCCACCTGTTCCAGGCCGTAGAAGACTTTTTCAGGATGCAGATCGACCTGATATTTTCTGACAAAATCCAGCATTTTCTGCATGCGTTCTGCGGTTACACTGCCAGAGTAGAAGGATGTCAGCATTGCCCCATCCGGTATATCCATGATGGGATCAAAGTCATCCATCGTCCACTGGCCGCCAAGCTCCCCGGTACTGCACACAATACCGCCGCATACAGTATGACAGAACGTATCTTTCAAGGCAGCCGGCCCGATCAGATCCAGGACTCGATCAAACTTTTCATCGCTCTGCAGCTTTCCATCCAGATCCACAATCACTTCATCAAACCCGGCTCTCTTCAGCATTTCTTCCTTTTCTTTCTTCCGCGTTGATCCTGTCACTGACGCATGCGGATATTTACCCCTGATCATTTTCAAAGCAGTAATGCCGGTACCGCTTGTGGCACCGCGGATCAGAATCTTCGCATCGGATGATAAATGCATGTTCATAAAAATCTTTTAGTCGGTGGAAGCCACGACCCTTCAGGGTCGGTTTTACTATCTCAGCCCTGATTTTCAATATAGTGTTTTATCGTT
>ONOV01000050.1 GCA_900319505.1 uncultured Erysipelotrichaceae bacterium | reverse complement strand
TACAGGATTGTGATCCTGATTCTGACTGTATATCTGCTGCAGATCAGTATCCGTATGATTCTGGCGTGTTTTCATAAACCGGATGAAGATGACATCCTGCTGGTTCTCGGGGCTCATTTTATCAAAGATCGTCCAAGTACCATCATGCGGGAAAGAATCTGACGGGCTGAAATATATCTGAAAGAACATCCTCAGGCATTTGCCGTGCTTTCCGGAGGAAAGACCAGTGATGAGCCCTGGGCTGAAGCAATGGAAATGGAAAAGATGCTGAAGGAAAGAGGAATTGACAGAAAGTGTCTCATCAAAGAAGAAAAGTCGGTAACGACGGCTGAAAACATGCGTTTCAGCGCATCTCTTCTGCAGGGAGGAAAAGCGGCAGTTATAACCAGTGAATTCCATATGTACCGGGCACTGAAGCTGGCAGAAAGGGAAAGTATCAAAGCTGATGCCGTACCATGCCGCACCGCATTCAGGTATCTTGGTATTTACTGGCTGCGGGAAATTGCGGCCATGCATGTCAGACAGTAAGACACGTTTTGATCAGATGAAAGATCAGAACGTTTTTTTATTGCGGAAAGCGTGGAGGCGGGAAAGGAATTGCGAATATATAGGGTGAAAGGGAGGAGAAGAAGATGGAGGAAAGATTAAGAGAAATTCTTGCGATTGCCCTGGCTTATGATGTGACGGATATACACTTTGATGTCAACCGGATTGAAAAGACAATACAGATCGATATGCGGGTAAATGGCAAGATCTGCCGGCTTAAATCTGCCTCAGATGACTATGCTTTATTCCATTATCTCTGTTATAGATCAAACCTTGATATAACCAGTATGTTTGATCCGCAGACCGGTTCCTTTGAAGAAAACATCAATGGCGAAGCGCTCTCCCTCCGCTTTGCCATTGTGACAAGCGCGCATAACACAAGCGGTGTACTTCGTATTCTGAACAATCATTCCTCTCTTTCTGTTTCTGAGCTCTGTCATGATCCGGATACTGTTTCATGGCTGAGCCATATCACCTCACACCGGGATGGACTGTATATCCTTTCTGGTCCGACCGGGTCGGGCAAGACAACAGCGCTTTATACCATTCTCAATGCCTGTAAAGGGAAGAAGATCTTCACGATTGAAGATCCCATTGAAGTCTATTCCAGCAGCTACATTCAGCTGCAGGTCAATGAAAAGCAGCATATGTCCTATGGAGAGGGGATCAAGCAGCTGATGCGCCATGATCCGGATATTGTCATGATCGGTGAAATCCGTGACAGTGAAGCGGCCAGAATGGCAGTACGGTGTGCGCTGACCGGACATCTTGTGGTCTCAAGCCTGCATGCATCATCCTGTGTTTCTGCCATCCTGCGGCTGGAAGAATTAGGAGTGCCGGACTATCAGCTGATGGATGTTCTTCATGGTATTTCCAACCAGCGTCTGTATCGCATGAAAGATGGAAAAATGGCCGGGATCTATGAGTACATGACACGAAAGGAGGTGCAGTACTACTTTGAAGAAAAACATACAGACCGAAATTTCCGCTCACTTGAGAAGCGGATCAGAGCCGCCGTTGCCGCAGGTATTCTTGATGAAAAGGAGGCAGAAGCAGATCTGTCTGACTGATGAGGCGTGCACGGATCTGTTGATGCTGCTGAACAGCGGGTTCAGCTTTCAGGAAAGCATGGATCTATTGGAAGAAGAGGGAAAACAGCAGGTCTGGCAGAAGATCCGCAGACATCTGATCAATGGGGAAGAGGCAGGCCGGTTCATGGGAAAGTATCTGCCGGCAGACAAAGCTTTCTACTTTACGTGCTTTGCCTCCTTTCTGCCGTTTCGGGAAAGTCTCAAAGTGACCATGGACATTGTAAGGAAAAGAAAGGAGGCGGCAGATGCCATACGCAAAGCACTGTTCTATCCGCTGACTCTGTTATGTGCGGCAATCTCAGGCGTGTTTCTGTTTGACCGTACCATTCTGCCCAATATGATGTCGCTCATGAAGACATTTTCTGTCAAAACCGGCAGTCAGATGATCCTGCCGCGCGTCTTTGAAGTGTGCTCTATCATCCTGATAGCAGTGTGTGTGCTTGGGGCAGGCGGAGCGGCGGTATTTCTCTCAAAGAAAAGAATCGTGGATACATACCGTTATCTGGCGGTGAAACTGCCGGACTGTCTGCTGGTACAGTATGCTTCGCTGGATTTTGCCCGTATCTTCTGTGAATGCAGCAGCGTCAGCCTTTCCACCCGCAGCTCGATTGCCATCATGAAGAAACTGAAAGACAGACCATTGATTCCCTTCATCGCTTCGGAAATGGAAAAAAGCTTCCTGATGGGAGAAGCGATGAAGGATGCCGTTCAGTCTCCCTACATAGAGAAAAAACTGGCAAGGTTCTTTCATCTTGCCATCTATGCCGGAGATACCGAGAACATGCTTAAGGGATATCAGGAGATGAGCTGGAAAAGAACGGAAAGACGAATCAGAATCCTGACATCAGCCATTCAGCTGATCGCGTATACATGGATCGGCATCATGCTGGTGATTGTATATCAGGTATTGATGATGCCGTTAGGCATGCTCAGACAGATTGGATAAGAAGAAAGGAGTATGTATGAAAAGAAGAAAAACGGGGTTTACGCTTCTTGAAATGATTGTCGTAGTCCTGATTGTTTCCGTACTGTTTCTTTTAACCGTACCGAATATCAAAGACACTATCGGTATTGTCAATAACCGCGGCTGCAAGGCTCTGGAAAAGGTGGCTGACAGTGCGATTGTGGAATACAAGATGAAATATGATGAGTATCCCGGCAGTATCGGTGATCTTGTCAATGCCGGCTTATTGACCGAGGATCAGACCACATGTGACGGCAATAAGACACTTACCATATCAGATGGCACAGCGCACATCAGCGGCTGATGGATTCACGCTGCTGGAGATGATGATTGTCATGGCGTGTCTGTCCGTCATGGCACTCATTGCCATTCCCGCAGTTACATTTGAAGCTGATGAAATGGTATGGCCCTACCGGTATCTTGCCGCACAGGCTGAAGCGATACGGAACAGTGAAAGTACGGAAATGGAGGATGAAGAAGGATATGCAGGAGCGTGCATCAGTTTTGATGAAAAAGGCTATATTCCTCAGGCCGGTACAATTCATTTTGAAAAGGATGACATCATTATGGAACTCGGGGGCGGCCGTCTTGTCTTCCGTAAGGGGGCTTCTCATCCTTGAAGCTCTGGCGGCAGCTGCGATCTGTTCCATAATGGCAGTGGTAGTCACTGCGGCGGTGATGAGTACATATCATGGAAGGGAAAACCGCCGCCAGGCCGCCATGGAAATGGATGAGAACTATGCTTCCGCCATGGAAGGAGAAAGTACATGCATCGTCACATGTGCGCCGACAGAAGAGGCTTTGCCTTAAGTGATCTATTGGTCACCATGTTCTGTACGGCAGCGCTGGTTCCGATTGCCGCAGGCTGTATCGTTCTATTGCCGCAGCTCAGTGCCTTCCATGAAGATGTACAGGATGAAACAGCGCTTTATCAGCTGCGAAGATTATGCATGATTGCATATGATCCTGCGGTTTCTTCTGATACATTGTGCTTCAGCTATAAAGAGAAGGATTGGCAGCTGCGTATGGTCAACCGCCGGCTGATCCTGCAGCCGGGCACTCAGATCTTTCTGTCTGAGATTGATTCAGCTTCCTTTACGATAGAAAACGGAGTGATTTACTGTGTGTATGAAAGAGAGGGAAGAAGCCGTTCTGCGCCGCTTATGCACGAATAAGGGCATCATCAGTTCCTGTTTCCTGGGGATCATGCTGTTTGTGACGGGTTTTGTCACAGCCTGCGCATTTGCCGAAAAGAAACAGTTTGAAGCTCTGATCAGTCTTAAAGAAGCAGAAAAATACCAGGAAGCTGAATCCATTGTCATGAGTGAATTGAAATGCGGGCTGCGCAATGAGAATCTCAAAGATGGCGCCTATAGCGCTCAGGGTGTCTATTATCAGCTTTCCGTTTACGATACATCGCTGTATGTCATTATCGAAGATCCTGTACAGGAGACGATGGATATCAGCTTCAATCCTGATACAAAGCACATTACAGCTTTCACAGCAGACCGCTGAGCATACAGCTGTGAGAGGCAATATGGGGAAATGCCATCTGCGGATGACATT
>ONOV01000070.1 GCA_900319505.1 uncultured Erysipelotrichaceae bacterium | reverse complement strand
ATGATGCCGCCCCATACGCCTTTGATGTGATAGCCGACAAAGGTTGCCGTATTGACAGCGATGACACCTGGTGTACATTGGCCTACGGCATAGTAGTCCATGATCTCTTCTTCCGTTGCCCAATGGCGGCTGTCAATGACTTCTTTCTGTATCATCGGCAGCATCGCATAGCCGCCGCCGAATGTGAACATTCCGATCTTGAACCAGGATCTATATAACTCTGCTGTACTGTTCATATCTTTCTCTCCTTACGGACAATACAGTACCAGAGATATATAAATATAAAAATAATATAATTTATATGAATGTAATATAATAATTGTATGGAAATGAAACAGCTGAAATATTTTGTGACTATCGCACAGGAAGGCACGTTCTCTGCGGCTGCGAAAAAGCTTCATATGACCCAGCCGCCTTTAAGCTATCAGATTCAGCTTCTGGAAGAGGAACTGGGTGTTTCTCTGTTAAACAGAGGCGCAAGAAAGACAGAGCTGACGGATGCGGGTAAGGTGTTTTATCAGAAGGCGGTCAGTATTCTGAGGATGGAGAAGCGGGCCGAAGAACAGATGAAGGAGATTGCGGAAGGCACGGCTGGTGAAATGCGAATAGGATTGATTTCTTCGGCCCGGGATGATTTCATCCATGCCTATCTCTCCCCGTTCATGAAAGCCTGTCCTTCGGTATCTTTGAAGATACAGGAAACAGATACGGATCATATGGTGAATTTACTGGCTTCAGAAGGGATAGATCTTGCAGTGATCCGTACGCCTTTTTCATCAAGAGGACTGGATGTGATCACATTGAAACATCAGAAGTTCTATGCTGTGCAGTATGGAAAAAAGATGCCTTCATCAGTGTCTTTGAAAGAAATTGCGGATGAGCCGCTGATTGTCTATCGCAGATGGAAGAACGTACTGACGGAAGCCTGTGACAGAACTTTGACCTTCCGCTATGAAGCAGTAGATGCCGGTACATGTGTGAAGCTGATGGAAGAGGGACTTGGCATCGCCCTGCTGCCGGAATCGGCTGTACCGAAGGATCCGCATGTTCATGCGGCTGTATTGAAGGAACCGGAGATCCTGACGGATATCTGTCTTGTACGCAGCAGTATGGCCTATCACAGTGCATTGGCAGACAGGTTCTGGCAGATGGTTGACGAAAAGTCTGATATCGGACTGCAATAGATTAAGTCTGATATCAGACTTTTTATATGGGAGGGGTCATGGAGAATAAGGATATGAATGTGATCCGCAGATTCAACCGGATCGAGGATAAAATCAATTCGCTTTATCATAAGGCAAGCAGGATCATGGGCTTTGCGGACAGTGAGATGATGATTCTGTATTTACTGTGCAACTATGGAACAATTGCCCAGAAAGATGTAATTGCGTTTGCCGGTATGAGCAAGCAGACGGTCAGTTCTGCCGTCAGCTGGATGGAACAGGCCGGATAGCTGAAGCAGGCCATAAAAGAGATATCGTACCGACCGAAAAAGGCAGGGCAATCATAGAAGAAGTGATCCGCCCGTTTATGGCGGAAGAAGAAGCGATCGTGGAAAGCTGGCCTAAAGAAGAACAGCAGGAATTTCTGCGTCTGCATCAGAAGTACTGTGATGGCCTGCAGGCTGCAGTCAATCAAATGGAAAGCAGTGGGAAAACGGAATGAGAAAAGAAGCGAGAAGACAGCCGATTCAGCTTTCCGATCATTTCAAACTGCTCGATGTCGGATCCTCATATGCTGCTTGAGAAAGATCTCTGCTATACTCGTAAGGCGCTGACAATGATTGAAAATACGGTTTCGGCGCTTCTCTGATTACAAAGTCCTCGCTTGTGGAGCGGGACATGGATCTGTTACAGAAGATCAATCGTAAGGCAAAGTGTGTCATCCAGATGACATTGGCCACTTATGATGAACAGGAAACACTGTTCTGAAAGGATAACTATGTACTTAAAAGGAAGAAAATCAAACTACGTAAAACGCCCGCTCAAACATATTGACGGCTATGAAGACCATATCTGGAAAGGATGGGCTGAAATTGTCAGAGAACTGCGGAAACATCTGACGTCCGATGATGTGCTTGTTGTGGACATGTATCATGGCACGGATGAGAGGGAAGTAAAGGACAATCTGATCCGTCCGCTGGGCGGTACTGCTTTCTTTGCGGAAGCAGCAAAGCTGACGGAAGAAGAACTGTATCCGAAGATTTCCCGCAATGTCACGGATGACAGAGTGTTCGGCTCCCTGAGCACACATAACATGTGTGACTTCTATGATTCAGAGAAAGTAAAGGCATTAAGAGAAAAGATTGACGGTACAGAAGGATTCAGGATTGTCTATGGTGTCGGGGCTGCCTATGTGTATCCTGAAGGGAAGATCATCTATTGTGATCTGGACCGCTGGCAGATCCAGTTAAGATACCGCAGGGGACTGGATAACTGGGGTGTCGGCAATTACGATGAAGACATTCTGAAGAAATACAAGCGCGGCTATTTTGTGGAATGGCGCATGCAGGACAGACATAAGTTTTCAATATGGAATGACATCCTGTACATGATCGATACTAACCGTAAAGATGATCCTTCCATGGTGGATCATCTGTTACTGGAGAAAGCACTGGATACATTTGCGTCTTCACCATTCCGTCTGATCCCTTACTTTGATGAAGGCGTATGGGGCGGAAAGTGGATGCAGGAAGTCTGTGATCTGCCCCAAAGCAGTAACAACTATGCCTGGTGCTTTGACGGTGTACCGGAAGAGAATGCCATCGGGATTGAGGTCAGCGGCATCAGCTTTGAAATGCCGGCGATGAACCTTGTGAAGGAAAGAGCCCGGAAGCTGTTAGGGGATAAGGTGTTTGCCCGCTTCGGGGCGGAGTTCCCGATCCGCTTTGACTTTCTGGATACGATGGAAGGTCAGAATCTTTCCCTGCAGGTACATCCTTTAACAGAATACATTCATGAAAACTTCGGTATGGCCTATACCCAGGATGAAAGCTACTACATCCTGGATGCCGGTGAAGGTGCACATGTGTACCTGGGGGTGAAAAACGGCGTAACGGCAGATACGCTGATTCCGGCGCTTGAAAGAGCGGGACGCGGGGAAGAGATGTTTGATGCGGAAAAATACATCAATAACTTCCCGGCCCGCAGACATGATCACTTTCTGATTCCGGCCGGCACCATCCACTGCTCCGGTTCCAATTCGATGGTGCTGGAAATCAGCGCTACTCCGTATATCTTTACATTCAAGCTCTGGGACTGGGGCAGGCTTGGCCTGGATGGAAAGCCGCGTCCCATCAATGTGGAACGGGGAAAGCATGTCATTCAGTACGAGCGCAATACAGACTGGTGTAAGGCGAACATCGTCAATCATGTTGAAACACTGCAGGAAGAACCCGGTCTCAAAGTGGAGCGCACCGGCCTGCATGAGCTGGAACTCATTGAGACAAGAAGATACTGGTTTGACCATAAGGTAAAGTTCTCCTGTGCTCAGTCTGTCAATATGCTCAACCTTGTGGAAGGAGAAGAAGTATGTATCACATCCGTGGATGGCAGCTTTGATCCGATGCACATTCACTATGCGGAAACATTCATCCTGCCGGAGAGTGTAAAGGAATATTACATTGAACCGGCTGGGACAGCACAGGGAAAGACAGTCGGCGTTATCCAGGCAGCGGTAAGGGTATAAACATATCTTAAGAAACAAAGCGGAAATCCCGTTCTATCATGGAGACATGAAAAGAACGGGATTTTTATCAATGATACTGTCAGTGTGCCTGTGCGGGTGTGCAGCACCAGCAGATAAAGCTTTGGAAAAAACGGCTGTGTCAGAAGCGGTAT
>ONOV01000092.1 GCA_900319505.1 uncultured Erysipelotrichaceae bacterium | reverse complement strand
ATGCACTGCACCTGGATACCGTGGAGGATGTACTGTCTTATTATCCGATCCGCTATGATGTACTCAACGCCATACCTTTCTCTGCCTGGCGGCAGAAAGAACATGTCACCTTTGAAGCTGTGGTCGCAAAGCCGGCTGCCCAGTTCCGCCGCGGGCGTTTTCTGACATCTGTTTTCGAGGTCAGACTCGATGATCAGATTCTGCGCGTTACCATATACAACCGTCCCTGGACAAGATCTCTTGTCATCGGACAGACCGTTACCATTACCGGCACCTATGACGGACACAACCATGTCACCGCATTCACCTACGATACAAAGCAATTGAAAGAACATAATGACATTACACCTGTCTACAGCACCAGAGAAGGCATCAGCCAGAAATATCTCTGTACAGTACTCCATAAAGTCATTGAGCAGTCCATTAATGAAGTACATGACATCGTGCCGGAGAAGTATATCCGTGCATATCGTCTGCTGCGCCATGGCACTGCTCTGACCATGATCCATATGCCTTCTTCAATGGCGGAGGTCAATGCGGCAAGGCGTACCATCAAATATGAAGAATTCCTGCGCTACTTCACGGCCATCCAGCTGATGCACAATCAGGAAACCGAAGGAAACTATAAGTCACCCAAGCGCTTTGATGAAACAAAGTTCAAAGCTGCAGCTGATGCACTTCCCTTTGCACTGTCAGAAGATCAGAAGACTTCACTGGAAGATATTCTCAGGGATATGACCAGTACCAGAGTCATGTACCGGCTGGTGATGGGAGATGTGGGATGCGGTAAGACCGTGGTAGCTGCGCTGGCCATGTATGCCTGTGTGCTGGCGGGTGAACAGGCAGCACTGCTTGCTCCGACGGAAATTCTGGCACGTCAGCATCTGGAATCTGTTTCTTCTCTTCTCAAAGGTACAGGGGTGAAGACAGCCGTGCTATACAGCGGCTTAAGCGCAAAGGAAAAAGAAGATATCATTGACCGGACGGCTTCCGGTTCAATTGATATTCTGATCGGTACCCATTCGCTTCTGCAGGAAAATGTTGTCTTTCATAAGATCGGGCTTGTGATTGCGGATGAACAGCAGCGCTTCGGTGTAGAGCAGAGACGCACTCTGCGGGAAAAGGGCAGAGATACGGACTTTCTTCTGATGAGTGCTACCCCGATTCCCCGCACCCTTGCCTCAACACTGTACGGCGACATGGATGTTTCGATCATTGAAACAATGCCGGCAGGGCGGAAACAGCCGATCACCCGCTATATTCAGGAAAACAGCTTCCGTACGGTTCTGCCGGAAGTCAGAGCATTACTGGACAGCGGCCATCAGCTGTATGTGATCTGTGCAGCGGTGGAAAAGAATGAAGCTTATGATGCCCGCAACGTCAATGATGTGACCGCCAGTCTGACAAAGCTGTTCCATCCGTATCATGTCGGTACGCTGCATGGGCAGATGAAGTCGGAAGAAAAGCAGAAAGTCATGCTGGCTTTTGCCCGGAATGAAATCCAGATCCTGGTTTCCACTACCGTTGTGGAAGTCGGGATGAATGTAGTTAATGCGACCGGGATGATCGTCTATGATGCCGATCGTTTCGGTCTGTCCCAGCTTCATCAGCTCAGAGGCCGCATTCAGCGTGGGGATGAAGTGGGGCACTGCTGGCTGTTAAGCGGATCAAAGGAAGAGACGGTACAGGAGAGACTGAACGTGCTGGTGCGCTCTGACAACGGTTTTGAGATTGCCCGGGAAGATTTACGCCTGCGCGGTCCGGGTGATATACTTGGAACAAGACAGAGCGGTGTACCTGATTTTATTCTCGGCAACCCGGTACAGGATGATGCCATTGTCAGGACCGCCCGCAAAGATGCACAATATATTGTCTCACATCCGGAAGAAGCGGACTTTGCGTCGATTCTGGATGAAGCGATGATGCGGATTGATCAGAAGGAATGAGGTAACTATGACAACAGATATAACAGACTGGCTGGCGGCACGCGGCATTCATGTAAAAAATACAGATATGATTCATCAGGCATTCATGCATTCATCCTATGCCAATGAACATCATGGCAAACATGATAATGAAAGACTGGAATTCATGGGGGATGCTGTCCTGCAGCTGTGGAGTTCTACTGCCATCTGGCCGCTCAACCTTTCCGAAGGACAGATGACGCGGCTGAGAGCACAGTTGGTCTGTGAGAAAGCACTTGCCATCTATGCCCGTGAACTTCATCTCAATGACTTTCTTCTGCTTGGTACAGGAGAAGAAAAGAGCGGAGGCAGAGAAAAGGATGCGATCATCGCCGATATGATGGAGGCCTTCCTCGGTGCGCTGTATCTTGATCAGGGTTTCCCGGCGGTCGACAATATTCTGGATGAAGTCATCACACCCCGCCTTGCCCATCCGGAAGACGTCGGAGTAATACATGACTACAAGACAAAGCTGCAGGAGTATGTCCAGGTTGACAGTGCCCGCCAGGTTCATTATGTATTAGTCAAAGAGACAGGACCTTCCAACAATCCTGAATTTGTCATGAACTGCATGATTGATGATCTGGTCATGGGAACCGGAAGCGGCAGTTCCAAGAAACAGGCAGAACAGAATGCGGCCCGCAATGCTTTTGAAAAGCTCAGTAAATAATCATGATCAAAGACAATAGAATTCTGCTTGGCAAAGCAGAAGAAAAAGAAATCTATCTTGAACCATCCCGCCTTACCCAGCACGGGCTGATCTGCGGCGCCAGCGGCACCGGTAAAACCGTTACCCTGAAAGTCATTGCAGAAAGCCTGGCTGAACTGGGGATCCCTACGGTCATTGCGGATGTCAAAGGCGATCTTTCCGGTATGGTAAAGCCGGGGGATCTCTCATCCATTCAGGGCAGACTGAATAAAATGGAAATCAGTGATTATACCGTCAACGGCTATCCGGTACACTTCTTTGATGTGAATCGAAAACTTGGCATGCCGGTAAGAACAGTATTAGAAGAAATGGATCCAGGACTGCTTGGGGCATTGCTTGAACTCACTGATGCGCAGCAGGGCGTTCTGCAGATCGTATTTCGGGCTGCAGATGACATGGATCTTGATCTGATCGATTTTGCGGATCTTGAAGCCATGGTCAGCTATGTACATGAACACAGTAAGCAAATCAGTGCAAAGTACGGCAATGTCTCCAGTCAGTCCATCGGTACGCTGCAGCGCAGAATGCTTCAATTGAAGGCGGAACATGGCGATCTGCTCTTCGGCATGCCGGCACTTGATCTGAACGATCTGTATGAAGTGAAAGACGGCGTGGGTGTGATGAACATCCTGGAATGCCGTGAACTGTATGCACATCCGATGCAGTATGCCTGTGTGCTGTTGTGGCTTCTGAATGAGATCTATGTATCACAGAAAGAGACAGGTGCTGTTGAAAAGCCGAAGCTTGTGTTCTTCTTTGATGAAGCACATCTTCTTTTTGAAAAGGCTGGTCCGGCCATGCAGGAGATCATCACCCGGATCATGCGTCTGATCCGCTCCAAGGGCATCGGTGTCTTCTTCATCACCCAGTCTCCGGCAGATATCCCGGATGAAATACTCGGACAATTGCAGAATCGGATTGAACATTCCCTGCGGGCCTATACCCCTGCGGAAATCAAAGCGGTCAAACAGGCCGCCCAGTCCTTCCGTGCCAATCCTGCCTTTAAAACAGAAGACCGTATTGCCAATATGGCTACCGGTACTGCTTTAGTCAGCACACTGGATGCAGAAGGAACGCCGGGAATGGTGGAAGAGACAAAGATTCTGCCGCCTCATTCCTCTATGATAACTCTGTCTGATGAAGAGATCGTGAAACAGATGCAGAGCGATCATCTCTATGACAGGTATGCAGAGGATGAAGATCCTGAAAGTGCCATGGAAGATATCATCAGGCTGAACGAAGAAACTGAAAAAGCGGCAGAGAAAGAGAAAGAGCAGGCCAGACAGGATAAGCTTAAGGAAGCTGAAGAAAAGGAAAAGATCCGCCAGGAAGCAAAACGCAGAGCGGATCAGAAGAATACATACAGCCGGCTGGCACGCAAGGTACAGCGGAGGGCGGAGACGGAACTGGTCAATGCCGGTGTCAGATCAGCCCGTAAATTTCTGAAGAATCTTTTAGGTTGAGGACAATATGTATTGTCCTTTCCTTTGTCTTAGGAAAGAGAGAAAGAATGACAGCAATCAATGAGATATTTGCCAATAAAGTAAATACAGATGGAATAGAAGAGATTATACGGAGTGCGGATCTGGAGCGGGTACGCTTTTATGCATCAGACAACCGGATTGTCCTTGACCTGCATACTTCCGCCATTCCCCCAAGCTACTCCTACCATGCCCTGTGCCGTACCATCACGGAATATACCGGAACAGAAGATGTCCGTCTCAACATACATCCCGATCAGGCAGAGCTGACGATGGAAATACTGGGCGGCTATATTGATCTGTATCTGGATGCCCATGTGAACAGTGCCTTCCGCGGCATGATCTTCAAGCTGGAAAAAGAGAAGGATGATCTTCTGTACTACTGCCATAATGAAGTGGAAGAAGATCTGATCCATCATGAGCAGAAACAGATGGAAGACTGGCTTCATGCCTGCGGTTTTTCTACGCTTCATATTGTGACATCCATGATTATCGCCGCCCCGGTAGACATCAAGGACATTGAAGTCACCGAAGTGGCACCGCCTGAACCCGCTCCCCAGGAGACCTGCCAGAAGAAGAAATACTATCATCCCAGGAAAGAGGAATACGAATCCATCACTCTGCATGAAATCGAAGGACCGATGGATGATATTCAGTTTGAGGGTGAAGTTTTCGGCATGGAAGAAAAGGAAACCAGAAAAGGCAGACTCATCCAGACATTCAGAATATATGACGGTACGGATGCCATCGTTGCCAAACGCTTTGAAGGAAGAGGTCTGGAACGGGAGGAAATGCAGAAGCTCAAGGACGGCTGCCGCGTCCATGTCTATGGCCGTGTTGAGAATGATACCTTCCTGCGTGATCTCTGCGTCAGTGTACAGGATCTGACCATCCTGCCGCCTTTATCCACTCCGAAGGACAATGCGGATCCGACTCGGGTGGAATGGCATATGCATACATATATGTCAGAAATGGATGGTGTATGTGATGTCAAATCCATTGTTCAGTATGCCCATGATATGGGACTTGGCGGTATTGTCATTACCGACCATGCCGATGTACAGTCCCTCAAGAAAGCCTATGATCAGGTCCTGGACATCCATAAAGCTGACGGCAATAAGGATTTCAAATGCGGCTTCGGCTGTGAGATGAACATGGCCGATGATCATCTGACCATTGTCCGAAATCCCGTTGATCTGCCGCTGGATGACACGGAGTTTGTATCATTCGACCTCGAGACAACCGGTCTTTCCTGTTACTATGACTCCATCATTGAATTCGGTGCCGTCAAAGTAAAGAACTATGCGGTTGTCGACCGTCTGCAGATGTTCATCAAGCCGCCCTTTGACATCCCGCCGTATATCACTGCCAAGACAAACATCTCCAATGCGATGGTGGCTGACGCAAAGCCTTTCAAAGACTGCTGTGAAGAAATCATCCGGTGGATTGGTGATGATCCGATTGTGGCGCATAATGCCACATTCGACTATTACTTCCTGAACGAAGAGCTGCGCCGCATCGGCAGACCTGCTTTGACTAACTGCGTCATCGATACTCTGGATATGTCCCGTGCCATTCTGCGTGACAAGCATGTCTATCGTCTCGGCAATATCTCACATTACTATCACGTCCAGTACGATGAAGATGATGCCCATCGTGCCGACTATGATGCGGAAGCACTGGCCGGCGTATTCTTCGGTCTGGTCAATGATGCCAAGAAACAGGGCTGCACAACGATTCGTGATCTGCAGGATAAGCTGCAGAATGAGCGTGACTTTGAAAAAGTCAGAAAATATCATATCTGCGTTGTTTCCAAGAATGAGCAGGGAATCCGCGATCTGTATAAGCTTGTCACGGAATCCAACATCAAAACCCTGGCTGTCGGTGCCAAGTCCTCCAAAGAAGGAGAAGGCAATGCGGCCATGGCATGTATTCGAAGATCTTCCCTGGCTGCCCATAGAGAGAACCTGCTCTTCGGTACTGCCTGCTATAACTCCAGGGTATTTGAGCTTGCCTGCAATGGCGATGATGCCCGCCTGGAAAAGGAAATGAGCTTCTACGACTATGTGGAAGTACAGCCTTTAAGCAACTTTACGGTCTTTCTGGCCGAACGCAATGTACCAAGCAAAGACCGTCTGAAAGATATCATCAGACGGATCATCCGCATGGCAAAGAAACTTGGTAAGCCGATTATCGCCGACAGTGATGCCCATTACTGCAATCCCGCTCAGAAGATCTTCCGTGATGTCTATATCACTGCTCAGGGTGTCGGCGGCGCCATCCATCCGCTGTATATCCGCAATGATGCCCTGCGTCTCAAGACCCCGACCCCGGATCAGCATATCCGTACCACAGAGGAAATGAAGCAGGAATTTGCCTGGCTGGAAGATCCGGAACTGATTGATCAGATTGTCGTGCAGAACACTAGAAAGCTCTTTGAACAGCTGGAAGACTACCGCCCCGTACCAGCCGGCACTTATCCGCCTAAGATCCCGGGTTCAGATGAAAAGCTCAGGGAGATCTGCTGGACAACCTGTAAGAATACCTATGAATACAATGGCGAAATACCGGCTATTGTCAAAGACAGACTGGAAATGGAACTGGATAACATCATCCGCAACGGCTATGGCGTCCACTATTACATTGCCCATCTGCTCGTCAAGAAATCCAATGATGACGGCTATATTGTAGGCTCCCGCGGTTCCGTCGGTTCTTCCTTTACAGCTACCATGGCCGGCATTACGGAAGTCAATTCCCTTGAACCGCATTATCTCTGTCCGGACTGTCATTACAGCGAATGGATTGATGATCCTGAGGTTTCCTCCGGGTTTGATCTGCCGGATAAGAAATGTCCCAAGTGCGGCGGCATCATGAAAGGCAACGGCCACCGTATTCCTTTCCAGACGTTCCTCGGCTTTAATGCGGATAAGGTGCCTGATATCGACCTGAACTTCTCGGGTGAATACCAGTGGCGTGCCCATGCCTTCATCGGTGATTACTTCGGCCGCGACCATGCTTTCCGGGCCGGTACCATCGGCACTGTTGCGGAAAAGACGGCCTTAGGCTATGTCTCCGGCTATTGTGAGAAGATGCATATCGATAACATGCGCAGACCGATGAAGGAATATCTGGCTGCCCATTGTGTGGATGTCAAGCGTACTACCGGCCAGCATGCCGGGGGCATTATCATCATTCCGAATGACCATGTTGCAGAAGACTTCACACCCATCCAGTATCCGGCCAATGATCCGGATGCGGCATGGATGACAACCCACTACGACTTCCATGACATTCATGATAATGTCCTGAAATTCGATATTCTCGGCCACGTTGATCCGACTGCCATTCGTCTGCTGCAGGAGATCGCTGACCGCAAGCCTCTGACCATTCCGTTCAATGATCCTGAGACACTGTCTCTTTTCTCTACAGATGAGGCACTGCATTGTGATCCATCCATGTTCAAGCAGGAGACCGGTGCACTCGGCCTGCCGGAATTCGGCACCGCCATTACAAGACGTGTTCTGGCTGAAACACGGCCCAAGAAGTTCTCTGATCTGATCATCATCTCCGGTCTGACCCATGGTACAGATGTATGGGCGGGCAATGCCGAAGAGCTTGTCAAAGCCGGCCATCCGCTGACGGAAGTCATCGGATGCCGTGATGATATCATGAACTATCTGCTGTCCAAGAACCTTGAACCTCTGCATGCCTTCACGATCATGGAGAAGGTCAGAAAGGGCAAGGGACTGACGGATGAACAGGAAAAGGATATGCGGGATCATGATGTGCCTGACTGGTATATTGATTCCTGCAAGAAGATCAAGTACATGTTCCCGCGGGCCCATGCCGTTGCCTACTGCATGATGGCTTTCCGCTTAGGCTGGTACAAGGTTCATGAACCGCATAATTTCTATATCCAGTATCTGACCTTACGATGTGATGCCTATGAGATTGAAACCATGTGCAAGGGCTTTGATGCCATCAAGGCACGCATGGATGACATTGACGCAAGACGCAATGCCAAATTCTCCGACAATCCGGTCTCCAACAAGGAAAAAGCCCTCTATGAAGGCTTTGAAGTCATGCTGGAGCTGTATGCAAGGGGCTATCGTATCTCCAACATCGATCTGAATCATTCCGAAGCAACCCGCTTCTGTGTCCTGCCGGGTGATACCCATACACTGATCCCGCCGTTCAAGGTAGTGGATGGTCTTGGTGAGAATGTTGCCAGATCCATTGTGGCTGCCCGCAATGAACATCCATTCATCTCCAAGCAGGATCTCATCCGCCGTACTCAGCTGTCCAAATCAATGGTAGAAAAGCTGGATAAACTGGGTGCTTTAGGAGATCTTGGCGAAAGCAACCAGATGACTTTATTCTGATGTATTGCAGTTTGAATGCGATGCATTTACTCAGTTCATCCTTTCAGCAAAGTCTGTTTTTACAGACTTTGTTTTTATTCTGTCTGAAATAAAGATGGGATAAAGAAAAGAAAGGGGGCAGCTGACATAAGAAGCCCGGAAAGTCTGATCTGAGCTGTTAAGATTTTTTTTAACAAGTGTGGGACAATTTCATTTAACTATGACCTTGACATTTGCAGGCAAAAAAACAATAATAAGGCAAAAGTAGAGAACGGGACATGACCGTTCATGACACAGCCCTGAGAGAGTATCCGTCTGGTGAAAGGATATGACGTGTATGAATGTGCTACTACCCGCGAGCCGTCCCTGAAAAGGTGTACCGTACAGCTGCGTTAAAGCTATATGAGAGTCCGGAGTATTCCGGGAATTAAGGTGGTACCGCGTCGAACAACAGCGTCCTTATCAGGATGCTGTTTTTATATTTTCTGGAGGAATAAAATGATCAATTTCAAGGAAGATGAAAACTTATCTGTGCTGAACCATTCCTGTGCCCATGTCATGGCCCAGGCGATCAAGCACCTGTATCCCCAGGCAAAGTTCTGGGTTGGACCGGTTGTTGAAGAAGGTTTCTATTATGATGTTGATTTAGGCGATGATGTCATCAGAGATGAAGATCTGCCCCGCATCGAAAAGGAAATGAAGAAGTGCTGCAAGGCAGACAAACTGATTGTCCGTAAGGAAGTCACCAAAGAAGAGGCGAAGGAAATCTTCAAGGATGATCCTTACAAGGAAGACCTCATTGACCGTATGCCGGAAGGCGGCACCATCACAACCTATACCCAGGGTGATTACACGGATCTCTGCCGCGGTCCGCATGTCAAGAGCACCAAGATGTGCCGTTACTTCAAGCTGATCAAGCATTCCGGTGCCTACTGGAAGGGTGATAAAAACAATAAGGTACTGCAGAGAATCTACGGTGTATGCTTCCCGACACAGGAAGAACTGGATCAGTATCTGCAGGATCTGGAAGATGCCAAGGCACGCGATCATCGTAAGCTGGGCAAAGAGCTGAAGATGTTCATGTTCTCCGAGACAGTCGGTGCCGGTCTGCCGATGTGGCTGCCTAACGGCTTTACGGTCAGACGTATTCTTTCCGACTATATCATGGATAAGGAACTGGCCCAGGGCTATGTTCACGTCAAGACACCGTCTGTTGTCAACACCAAGCTTTTCAAGATCTCCGGCCATCTGGCCCATTACAAGGATGATATGTTCCCGCTGATGAGCAGGGATGGGGATGAGCTGGCCTTAAGACCGATGAACTGCCCGGAACATATGATGATCTACAAGTCCACTCTGCATTCCTACAGAGACCTGCCGATCCGGATTGCCGAGATTGCGGATGACTTCCGTTTTGAAGCTTCCGGTGCTCTGACCGGTATTGAAAGAACAAGAGCCTTTACACAGAACGACTCTCATATCTTTGTCAGACCGGATCAGATCGCTTCTGAAATCAAGAATGTCACGCATCTGATTCTGGATGTATACAAGGACTTCGGCTTCAATGACTATTCCTTCCGTCTCTCTTTGAGAGATCCCAACAACACAGCCAAGTACTTCGGCAATGATGATCTTTGGGAGAAGAGTGAAGCACAGCTGAGAGAAGTGCTGAAGGAAATGGGTGTGCCTTATTATGAGGCAATCGGTGAGGCTGCTTTCTATGGACCGAAGATCGATGTTCAGGTCAAGAGTGCGATCGGACATGATGTAACGCTGTCCACCATTCAGCTTGACTACCAGCTGCCGGAGCGCTTTGAGCTGGAGTATGTCGATAAAGATGGTTCCAAGGCCAGACCTGTCGTCATCCATAGAGCAATTCTCGGTTCACTGGATCGTTTCGTTGCCTTCCTGTTAGAGGAGACAAAGGGCAATCTGCCGTTATGGCTGGCACCGCGCCAGGCAGTCGTCATTCCGGTCAATGCTCAAGCTCATGGCGATTATGCGGCTGAGGTTGTACAGGCAATGCGTACAAAGGGCATCAGAGTTGAGCTCGATGACAGAAATGAGAAGCTTGGCTATCGGATCAGAGAAGCACAGACTTCCCATATCCCGGTTGAGATCGTTGTCGGTGATGGTGAAATCGCAGATCATGCGGTTACGGTCAGACGCTATGGTTCCAAGGATGCCGTCAAGAAGTCACTGGATGATTTCCTGAATGATATTACAGATGAAATCAAGTCCAAAAAGTATTAATATAATATAGGCTTCTGACCGCAAAGAACTGTCTGAGCGGAAAGAGATCATATCACTTGTAATAAACTGTTTTGATATGCGTCTTTCTTCAGAAGAAGAAAGGCGCTTTTCTTTTCAGAAGAGAGGAGAGAAAACATGGAAAACAGAGTAGCGCTGATTGCTGTCATTGTCGAAAAGGCAGACAGTACGGAAGCACTGAATGCCATTCTGCATGAATACAATAGCTGTATCATCGGCAGGATGGGCATTCCTTATCGAAAAAGAGAGATTGGTCTGATTTCTGTTGCAGTAGATGCGCCTTCAGAGACTGTCAATGCATTATGCGGCAGACTGGGAAAGCTGCCCGGGGTTACCGCCAAGGCAGTCTATGCCAAACTCAAGTGAAGGGAGAGAAACACATGAAAAAACAGCTTTCAGCCGTACTGGCTCTGACACTTCTGGCTGGATGCGGAGCTGCATCCACAGCAGCTTCTACTGCACCGGCCGCCACAACCGCTGCCGCCACAGCCGAAACAGCTTCCACATCATTCACATCAGATAACAAATATTCCGTTCTGGCTCCTACCGGTGCCCCTGGCTATGCCTTACTGCCTCTGGCAGATAATGACAGCGTCAGCCTGGAACTGGTGGATGGCGCTGACAGCCTGCAGGCCGCTTTTGTCAATCCGGATCCACAGTATGATGTCATTGTTGCTCCGACCAATCTCGGTGCCAAACTGATCTCAGCAGGCAAGACTGATTATCGTCTGGCCGCTGTGGTGACAACCGGCAACCTGTATATTGTCGGTACATCTGAAGATGTTCTGTCCGGTACAGGTACGATTGCTCTGTTTGGCGAACAGGCTGTTCCGGGCCTTGTATATAAGAAACTGCAGCCTACAGCAACCATGACGGAACAGTGGTACAACGCTGTCACGGATGCCCAGGCAGCTCTGCTTGGCGGACAGGCGGATGCCGCTCTGCTGGCTGAACCGGCCGCTACAGCAACCATTGCCAAAGGCAAGGAAGCAGGCCTCAGCCTGACAAAGGTGGCCGACCTGCAGCAGTTATGGGGTGATGACGGCTATCCGATGGCTTCTCTGTTCATCAAAGAAGACACATTCAATGCGCATAAAGACGACATGGCTCAGATGATCGATGTGCTGAAGAACTATGCGGATGGTGTCAAGAGCGGAAACATTGATGTTGCGGCAGATCTTGACGGTGTCTCTGATCCAGGCGTATTCGGCTCTGTCCCCAGCGCGATGATTGCCAAGACCTATACGGCTATGGGCATCAATCCTGATTATGCCAGGGGTCAGGAAGAAAGCCTGCAGAAGTTCCTGGATCTTTTCGGTGTCACCCTTGATGATGATGCCGTTCTGGACTTTGACTGAGTCAGATGAAGTACAGGAATCTGACAGCATGGGTCCTGCTGATTGTCATATGGAGCGCTGCAGCCTGGCATACCGGCAATGATATCCTGCTGCCGGGTCCTTTGGAAACAGCTGAGAAGTTCATTGCTGTATTAACGGATCCTGTCTCTTATCAGGCAATCGGGCTGACTCTGCTCAGAGTCGGGCGAGGATTAATGATTTCACTTGCCTCAGCCCTTGTGATCAGTCTTCTGTGCCGAAACAGCATATGGCTCAGAGCTCTGTTTCATCCGATCCGCATCCTGACCAGGACCATTCCGAATATCAGCTATATGATTCTGGCTATTATATGGCTTGGGTCGGAAGGGGCAGTAACTGCTGTATCGTTCATGGTATTGTTTCCGCTGTTTTTCAACAGCTTCATGGATGCGATGGATGAGGAAGCAGAAGAGATCAGACAGGTATCTGTTCTGTATCGTGATACCTGGTTCAATGAAATCAGATATCATGATCTGCCATTATTGAAGTATGTAATTGTGTCTGCCTGCCGTACGGCTGTGGCGTTCGGTTTCAAGGTAGGCATTATGGCTGAGATTATCGGTTCGGTTAGAAACGGGGCAGGCAGACAGATGCGTGCTGCCTATATCAATCTGGATACAGCTTCCGTACTCGCCTGGACGGTATTGATCATTCTGATCAGTTCACTGTCTGATGTTCTGTTTGACAGAATCAGCCGGACAATGCGGCTGAAGGAAGGACTGTCCTGAAAAGCAGATCTCCTGTAAAGGGGGATCTGCTTTTTTAATGCCTGCAGATGAAAAAAGATCAGCCTGAGAGCTGATCCTGCAGTTTCAGTCTTTGAAGAAGGCGTCTGTTTCACTTAACACATCTTCAATGGCAATGTCTTTCTTTTCACCGGTACGCGGCTTGACCTCAACCTTACCTTCGGATACGCCCCTGCCGACAGTGATGCGGTAGGGAATACCGACAAGATCCATATCCTTGAACTTGACACCGGGTCTGACATCACGGTTGTCCAGAATGACATCATAGCCTTTAGCTGTGAGCTTTTCATAAATATCTTCCGCAGCCTTGACCTGTTCTTCCTTCTTCATACTGATGATGACAATGGCAGCCTGATAAGGCGCCAGATCCTTCGGCCAGTTGATGCCGTTATCATCCGCATTCTGTTCGGCAAGGGCAGCCATCGCTCTGGCCGGTCCGATTCCATAGGAACCCATCCAGACATACTGCAGCTGGTTGTTCTGATCGAGATACTGCAGATTCAGCGCTTTGGAATACTTTGTGCCGAGCTTGAAGGTATTGCCGACTTCAATGCCGTGGGCAAAGTGAACTTTCTTGCCGCACTGCGGGCATATATCACCATCGGCGATATTTCTCAGATCCGCATATGCCTCCACTTTGAAGTCTTCGTTATTGACGCCGCTGTAGTGATAGCCGGTCTCATTGGCACCGACAATGAAGTTATGCATGTACTTGACTTCTTCATCTGCATAGACAGAGCACTTGATGTTGATCGGACCGGCAAAGCCGACTTCTGCGCCGGTCGCATCTTCAACCATGGTCGGATCTGCCAGTTCTACTTCATTGGCATTGAGCAGTTTTCTAAGCTTTGTTTCATTGACATCACGATCGCCTCTGACCATGACCGCTACAGCCTTGCCGTCCACATTGTAGATCAGTGTCTTGACAAACTTCTTAGCGGACTTATGGAAGTGTTCAGCCACTTCCTCAATCGTACGGGAATTCGGTGTTTCCTCTTTGGTCAGGGTCTCTCTTGTACCGTCGTCTTCTTCCTTTTCCGGAACACACGGGGCGACTTCAATATTGGACGCAAAACCGCAGTCATCACACAGAACCAGAATATCTTCGCCTAACGGGGTTACGGCCTGGAATTCTTCGGAAAGCAGGCCGCCCATGACACCGGTATCCGCTCTGACAATCTTATAGTTGAGGTGAAGGCGGTCCATGATATTCTTATAGGCATTGAACTGCTTCTGATAGGCAATATCACAGTCATGTTCATCTTTATCAAAGGTATAGGCATCCTTCATGATGAATTCTCTGACCCGGATCAGACCGTATCTCGGTCTGGGTTCATCTCTGAACTTTGTCTGCATCTGATACAGAGAGAAGGGCATATCCTTATAGGATCTGATCTGCATCTTGGCTGCGATGGCAAACAGTTCCTCATGGGTCGGACCCAGTACATAAGGCTGGCCTTTTCTATCCTTGAGCGAGAACATGGAATTGCCGAAACCTGCTCTGCGGCCGGAAGCGACATACACATCTTCAGGAATCAGGGCCGGCATCAGAAGTTCCTGGCAGCCTGTCTTATTCATCTCATCACGGATGATGGCTTCGATCTTCTGCAGTACTTTCCAGCCCATCGGCAGAATCATATACACACCGGAAGAGCTCTTCTTGATGAAGCCGGCTCTGACTAACAGATTGGAAGAGACGGAATCCTCATCTTTGGCATCTTCACGCAGGGTGAAGAAATAACTGTTATTTAAACGCATATTCTAACCTCTTTACGTGCGTGATTATACCATGATTCCACTCTTTACATTACACTTTAAACCGATATAATGAGTAAAACGTAAATGGGAGGCAAAAATGGCAAAATACTACGATGGCGTCAGCCATACATTCAGTGAATATATACTTGTACCGGGACTGACAGCTAAGAAGAACATTCCTTCAGATGTATCCCTGAAGACACCTTTAGTGAAGTTCAGAAAGGGAGAAGAACCGGCGATCAGTCTGAATATTCCGATGGTTTCCGCTGTCATGCAGTCGGTATCCGGTGATGAACTGGGTGTTGCACTGGCCAAGGAAGGCGGCATGTCCTTCATTTTCCAGTCACAGTCCATCGCTTCTGAAGCAGCGATGGTTGCCAGAGTAAAGAACTATAAAGCAGGTTTTGTTGTATCCGATTCCAATATCACGCCAAAGACAACTCTGGATGAGATTCTGGAGATGGTAAAGGAAACAGGACATTCCACCATGCCTGTTACAGAAGATGGTACGCCTAATGGCAAACTGGTCGGTCTTGTGACAAGCCGTGACTATCGTGTATCACGCATGAGCGGCAAGGAAACGGCAGATACCTTCATGACCCCCAGAGAAAAGCTTGTGACCGCTCCCGCAACGGCTACACTGAGTGAATGCAATGATATTATCTGGGATCATAAGCTCAATACACTTCCGATTGTCGACAGCCAGGATCATCTGTGCTATCTGGTATTCCGCAAAGACTATTCCTCTCATAAAGAAAATCCGCTGGAACTGCTGGATGATGAGAAGCGCTTCATGGTAGGTGCTGGCATCAATACCCGTGACTACAAGGAAAGAGTACCGGCTCTTGTCGCAGCCGGTGCAGACTGCTTTGTACTGGACAGCTCGGATGGCTTCAGTGAATGGCAGGCTGATGCACTGGACTGGATCAAAGGCAAGTATGGTGATTCCGTCAAGGTAGGCGCAGGCAATGTCGTTGATGAAGATGGTTTCAACTATCTGGCTTCACATGGGGCTGACTTCATCAAGATCGGTATCGGCGGCGGTTCCATATGCATCACCCGTGAAACTAAGGGTATCGGCAGAGGCCAGGCAACAGCTGTCATTGAGGTTGCCAAGGCACGTGATGCATGGTTTGAGCGTACGGGAGAATATATCCCGATCTGCTCGGACGGCGGCATTGTCTATGACTACCATATTGTTCTGGCGCTTGCCATGGGAGCTGACTTTGTCATGCTGGGCAGATATTTCTCCCGCTTTGAAGAAGCTCCTGGTCAGAAGCTGACGATCAATGGTGCCTTTGTCAAGGAATACTGGGGTGAAGGTTCCAATCGTGCCAAGAACTGGCAGAGATATGACCTTGGCGGCAAGGGCAAGCTTTCCTTTGAAGAAGGTGTTGATTCCTATGTGCCTTATGCCGGCTCGCTTCATGACAATGTACAGCTGACCACAGCCAAGATCCGTTCAACCATGTGCAACTGCGGTGCGCTCAGCATCAAGGAACTGCAGGAAAAGGCAAGACTGACACTCGTTTCTTCCACTTCCATTGT
>ONOV01000004.1 GCA_900319505.1 uncultured Erysipelotrichaceae bacterium | reverse complement strand
TTCTTTCTCGTTCTTTTTCATACCCGTCTATTCTACACCCCTTATTCCTTTTGGAAAGAAAAAAGAGCACCGCCCTCACGGCAGCACTCATTCCGGAATATCTCAGTGACGATCTTCCTTGATTCTTGCATTCTTGGCAGAGAGACCCTTGAGATAAGACAGATTGGCTCTTCTGACCTTACCATGACGGACAACTGTCACCTTGTCAAGAATCGGAGAATTGACCGGGAAGGTTCTCTGTACACCGATGCCGCTGGACATCTTGCGGACAGTGAATGTTGCGCCGACACCGCCGTTGGACTTGTTGACAACAACACCTTCATAGGCCTGAATTCTTGTCTTCTGACCTTCTCTGATACGTACGTCAACACGAACCGTGTCGCCTACTTTGAAATCAGGGATGTCGTTACGAAGCTGTTCTTTTGTGATTTTGTCTACTAAACTGAGATTCATTTTCCTATACCTCCATCTATCAGTTGATCAGCCGCTCATTCGCCCGCAGGCCAGCGGAACGGTGACTGCGCTTTACACGCCGTAATATAATATCATATAACCTGTCTTACAGGCAATGCTCTTTTCAGATCCATCCGAAATGACGGCAGGCTTTCATAATACCGTCATCTACATTTGCTGCTGTGACATAGTCTGCCTTTGCCTTGAGTGCCTCGGTTCCATTGCCCATGGCAATGGAGAACCAGGCCGGATCAAACATGACCATGTCATTATCCGCATCACCAAACACCACAACATCCCGGATATCGCCGCCAAGATACTTCATCATCCTGAGAATCCCGTCTTTCTTCTTATCATACTGAAAGACCCGGTAGCCCTTTCCCATCCGCAGTGAACCAAGATCCTTCAGCCAGAGATAGCGGCGGTCATCTTCTTCATCCACGGCCAGATAGATCTTGTATATGGCATCCATTTTCTCATAATCAAGATCCGGATCCAGATGATATGTGGTCAGCTCCGTTCTTCTTCCGGCCTGTTCCAGAAACTTCAGATCCTTCATGTATACACTGTCGGAATCATCCAGCATCAGGATCCACCCGATACCTGCTTCATCCGCATGCCTCAGCATGGTCTTTGCCTTATCCGTTTCCAGCGGTACACTGTCCACAATCCGATCATTCACAACCAGGCATCCGCCCCCGGCACAGACCAGGTTATGAATGTCAATGGAATCGGTAAACGCCACTGCCTTGTAGTGGGCACGGCCGGTGGCAATCGCTGTAAAGTGGCCGTTGTCCCGCAGCTGTTTCAGAGTTTCCCGGGCACTGGGTACAATGCGGTGGGTCGCATCATCCGTCAGTGTTCCGTCAATATCAAAGAAGAAATATTTCTTTCCTGCCCGCGGCTGTTTCATACATCAGTCCTCTCGGTCGTAAACTGGCCATTCTCTTTCTTCACTTTAATTGCAAAATCCATCGTATCGACTTTGATGGCAAGCCAGAAGTCCTCTTCCGGAAATACATCTTTCTGTAAGGGATCAAAGAACTTCTTTCCTTCCTGGTATCTGAGATTCAGAGCTCTTTCCTGAATATCCGCCAATGGTTTTCCTTCCAGAATCGATCTGATGTATTCAGCACATAGTACATCCTCTTCCGTATCTTTCACAGCTTCCAGCCCCATGGCCACAAGCGATACCTTCTCCGGCTTTACTTTCTGAATATACCGGGCGGTTGCGGCCGCATTGACAAGCGCTCCGGTCACAATCTCATCTGCCCCGGCCGCATTGACAAGTCCCTGAACACCGGCACTGGTGGTGTGGATGATCGTCTTTCCCCTGACATCATGGCGCAGCAGTTCACTGGGTGAATTGCCCAGATCAAACCCCTCCACTTTCTTTCCATGTCTTTCTCCGCAGAGAATATACTCCGGATGTGCCTGCTTGAGGGCAAAGGCATCCTCTACCGTACCGACCGGTATTGTTCTGGCTGCTCCCTGTGCATACATATACGCTTCCAGGGTAAAAGCCCGGAACACATCTATAATTACCGTAAGACCTTGAGCATATCTGGCACCTTCCAGAAGATGCTGTATCTTGATTTCCATCAGAACCCCTTCTTTCCTGTGTGCATGTTCCATTGTACCATTTTGCATTCTTGCGGAAAACGGCGTATTAGACTATGATTCTAACAAAGGAGTTTTTGCATGGCCGAGGAATCCAAGTACTATCCCTTTCTGTACAGACATCACATGGTGTATACCGTTGCTTTATACGGTTCCAATGCACCTTATATCATAAAAGGCCATCTGGTACTGCGTACCTACTATAAGGACAGCGGCTGCACCCAGGTGGACATTCCCCATACCAATGACTATGTCATGGATACGATTTTCTATGAATCCAACAAGACCATCCGCATGCGGATGGAAGACAGCTATAACGGAAAGCGTGAGCTCGTGGAACTTTCCATGCCGGTGCTCGGCAAACAGTACCGCATCATCTACAATGCGGCAGAAGTGCCTTCCCGCCGCTATGATGATGCCATTGCCCTTCTGTCTTTGCGGGATCCCGATGCCCATGGCGTTGCCATTATCATGAAGCGCAGCGCGGATGATCTGTTATGCTGGCTCGATGAAAGCGAAGCCAGAACCATCGCCCGCAAGCTGACCCTGACAACAGATGAAGGCCTGAGCTGAAATAAAGGCATCTCATCGTGCATGATGAGATGCCTTTTCAATTGATCAGACTGACAGCGTCAGATACTGATAGACCATGATGAAGTGACACAGACTGCCTGCTAATACAAAGCAATGGAACAGTTCATGATTGCCGAAACCTCTGATCTTATATTCAAATAATGCCGGCTTCAGAGCATAGATCACTGCCCCGACTGTATAGAACACACCGCCGGCAAACAGCCAGAGAAATGCATGCAGTCCCATGCCCGCATAGATATCTTTCAGAAAGAACACACATACCCAGCCCATGGCGGTATAGATGACACTGGATACCCACTTGGGACAGGTCACCCAGCATGCCTTGAATACCATACCGGCTGCCGCAATCGCCCAGATCAGCCCGATCAGAAGATTTCCTTCCTGCCTGTTCAGGCAGACGGCCGCAATCGGCGTGTAGGAGCCGGCGATCAGGACAAAGATACTCATATGATCCATCTTCTTCAGCACTTTATTAACCCTGTAGTTCACACTGAAGGAATGATAGGAGGCACTGGCACTGTACAAGAGAATCATGCTTAACATGAACACTGCATAGCTGACCATAGCCCTCAGACTGTTGCCATGCACGGCGCCTTTCAATAAGAGAAG
>ONOV01000109.1 GCA_900319505.1 uncultured Erysipelotrichaceae bacterium | reverse complement strand
TGATCTTTGACTGTACGGTAATATCATCAATACAGCTGTCGCTGGCCATATGACGGGAAGAATAGCCTTCTTCCTTGGTCAGTTCATGGTTATGGGGATACTGATAATGATCCATGATCAGCTCTCTGAGTACCATAGGATCATTCAGAAGATTCTTGTCATCACTCATATGCAGGCCTCCTAGAAGAATATACCAACCGCATTTTCCAGTGATATTTCGGATGCGGCTTTGACAAATCTGTCAACTTCGTCTTTTGTGTTGTAGAAATAGAGAGATGCGCGGATGGTCTGATCCGTACCGATGATATTGTGCAGCAGTTTGGCACAGTGATTGCCGGATCTGACCGCAATGTTCTTTGACGCAAGATAGCCGGCTGCGTCCTGGGCGAATACGCCTTTGGCATTGAAATCGATCGGTCCCCAGGCATTGTCAGGGTTGTAGAGCTCGATGTTGTCAAGCTTTTGCATTTTCTCAACAAAGTAGGCTCTCAGTTCCTTTTCATAGGCATGGATGCTGTCCAGACCGATATCCATGATATAGCGGGCAGCTGCTTCCGCTCCGATGATGCCTTCAATGTTTGGTGTACCGGCTTCAAACTTGACCGGTGTTTCCTTGAGAATCATGGAGCCGTCATCCGCAAATCTGGCATTCATATCACCGCCGAATTCCATCGGCGTCATGGCATCAAGCAGCTTCTTCTTTCCATACAGAATGCCGACTCCGCCCGGGCCGCACATCTTATGGGCAGAAAAGCCGAGGAAGTCCACATCAAGATCCTGAACATCCACTTTCATATGCGGAACCGACTGTGCTCCATCCACTATCATGTACGCACCATGGGCATGGGCGATGGCAGCCATTTCCTTAATAGGCTGTACGGAACCGAGGACATTAGTAACCTGAGCGGCTGAGACAGCTTTGATGGAAGGATCCTCAAAGCACTTTTCATAACCGGCAAGATCCACATTGGCCTGGCTGTCCAGGGGCATATATTTCACATGAATACCGTATTCCTTCTGCAGATAGAACCAGGGCAGTACATTGGAAGCGTGTTCTGCTTCTGAAATCAGTACCGTATCGCCTTCATGCAGAAAGTCATGGGCCATGGAAAAGGCAATCTGATTCATGGCCTGGGTGACATTGTGGCAGTAGATGATTTCCTTGGGATCACAGTTGATGAGTCTGGCAAAGGTTCTGCGGGCCCCATCATAGAGACTGTCATTTTCAACGGCAACCGCATAATCCCCGCGGTGTACATTGGAAGTGTGCTCGGCATAGAAATCAGTTACCGCATCGATGACGCACTGCGGCTTGAGGGATGTGGCGCCTGAATCAAAGTAGATGAAATCAGGATGATTCACCAGCATCGGAAAGTCTCTGCGGATATCTTCTACCTGGCGCATATTTCACCGATCCTTTCCTGCATTTCAGCTTTAAGTTTCTCCTGCAGTTCAGGGTTGGACAGAGTCTCGGTAATCGGCATGAGATAGCCGGCGGAGATCAATGAAGTGCACTGTGCCAGTGAAAGACCGCGGGACATCAGATAATACAGCTGTTCCTCATCAACCCGGCCGATGGACATGGCATGGCTTGCCTGTACATCATATTCATCAATCAACAGCTCCGGCAGAATTTCCGCTGACTGTCCTTCTTCAAAGGAAAGAGAACGGGAAGTCTGATGGGACTCTGATCCATGGGCACCTTTGACTACCTTGCCGACGGCATCAATCAGGAGCTTTCCGCCTTTGAGCACAACGGCATAGTTCTTCATATCGCCATATGTATGCGGTCTTTCATTAACCACCTGCATGCGGTAGTTCTTCTTGGTACTGACCAGGGAAGCACTTGAGAAAAGCCCTCTGGCACCTTCCTCTCTCAATACCATATAGGTATTGCGCTTTGTCTCTGCAGAATTGATTTCACCATAGGCAACCGTCACATCCGCATCGCCCATGACTTCATGCGTTTCTTCTGTTTCCAGAAGAGAATCGCAGCGGTTATATATAAGATAGGATACATGTACGCCCCTTGCGGCATAGGTTCTGAGGTTCAGCTTTCCGCTGTGATGAATCTCAATGAACACATCCGCATCCTGATCTGCCCGGAAAGTCAGTTCCAGATCTCTTTCACTGTCGATCGCATATTCACTGTAGCCCGGGTTCAGACGCACATCCATTGATACATGGATCGGGGTCATTTCTGATTCGCTCCTTCCGCTGCCTGACGTACGGCACAGGTACCGATGGAAGCAGACACATGTCTGATATTCTCTTCTTCCACTTCTGCTGAAGGCTGGGCACCGGTCTCCTGGTAAATCCAGTCATAGCCTTCCGCATCAATGCGTCTGGCCAGATCCCCATCGCCTTCCTTGACGATTCTGCCATCCACCAGAACATGGGTGAACTGCGGATGAATGGACTCATAGAAACGTTCGTAATGGGAAACAACCATCATGGCCATATGCTGTTCTTCATGGCATCTGTTCAAGGCATCCGCCACAATCTTCAGTGCATCAACATCCAGGCCTGAGTCGATTTCATCGAGCAATGCAAGAGACGGTTTCAGCATTTCCATCTGTACGATTTCATTGCGCTTCTTTTCGCCGCCGGAGAAACCTTCATTGAGGAAACGATGAGCCAGATCCGGCTTCATCTGCAGATCCTCAATGGTCTTTTCCATTTCCTTGATGAAGCGGAACAGCGGTACCGGCTTCCCGCTTCTGGCATTCATGGCAGCTCTCAGGAAGTCGCTGTTGGTAACCCCGGGGATTTCCTGGGGATACTGCATGGCTAAGAAGATACCGGCCAGAGATCTTTCATTGACCGGCATGGTCAGGATGTCCTTTCCATCATACGTGATGGAGCCTTCGGTTACCTTGTATTTGGGATGGCCCATGATTGTACTTAACAGCGTACTTTTGCCGTTGCCGTTAGGGCCCATCAGTGCATGTACTTCGTTTTCTCTGACAGTGAGGTCGATTCCCTTGAGAATTTCCTTATCCTCTACCGTGACATGTAAGTTTCTTATTTCAAGTGTTTTCATAGAAAATACCTCTTTTCCTGCCTGCGTATTATACCATTAAACTAAAAACAATGAGTGTATGACGCTCTTTGGATGACATATCATGCAAAATGTCGCTTTATACCTGTCAGAATGTGAAGTCATATCATTGCCGCAGTAAATTGCAAAATGCATCCCCCTATCTTATAATGAATAGGCTATTTTTCATGAGGAGGCATTATGGGCAAATTCCTAAAAAAGAACTGGTTCGTATTGCTGATTATTGTGATCTTTGCCGTAATCAGCACCTACTATATCTATGATACGAACAAAGGCAAGCTCAAAGGAAAAACAGTTAACGGAAAGGATGTCGTCTATTCCCTGTCGGACGGCGATGTCACCGCAGATGATTTCTATGATTCACTGAAGAAGGCAACGGGCACAAACGCTGATGTTGTTCTCTTCCAGAAAGCAGTTGCCAACGAGTCTTACCGTACAACAAAATCCATCAAGAAAGACGCTGCCAAGCAGGCTGAATCCATTCAGTCCAATTATTCAAGCAACTATTCCTCCAGTGCAGACACACAGCTCAAGAGCGACCTTGCGTCCAGCGGCTATGATGATCTGACTGACTATCTGATTACCCAGATCAAGCTGAACAGAGTTACCGGTGCTTATGCGGCCGACCACTTCGATGATCTGAAGATCCGCAAGATCTCCTACATCCTGGTTCAGTTTGAGGATTCTTCCAATGTACCGGATACACCTACCGCGGATGAACAGTCCCGTATGGATGCGGTTGACAAGATGCTGGATGACGGTTCAAGCTTTGCGGATACCGCTACCAAGTACAGTGAAGATACTTCCACAGCTTCCAATGGCGGCGTGCTCGGCATTATCGATACAAACTCTTCCAGTTCTCTGGATTCCACTTTCTTTGAAACCGCGATGAGCCTCAAGGAAGGTGAAGTCAGCGACTGGGTCAAGAGTGATTCCTTCGGCTACTTCAAGATCAAGTGCGATGCTTCCACAGCCAAGACACTTGAGAAAGATAAGGATTATGATGATCCGTATGTTACCCTTGTCACAACATATGACACAACCCTGCAGAATACAGCAGTATGGGCAAAGGCGAAGGATCTCGGTGTTGACTTCAAGGGCGACAAGGATCTTGAAAAAGAGATTAAGGCTGCCTTCGGTGTAGAAAGTGATGCATCTGATGCGTCTGCCAGTGCTTCTCCGGAAGCTTCCGCATCCGCATCTGCTTCCGCTGCGGCCACAGCTTCAGCTTCCGCCAGCGCTGCTACAGAAGGAGGAACCAACTGATGAAACACATTGCCGAGAAAGTATTGACCATTGCGGCAGCGGCAGGTTGCTGCGTTACCCTGAGCGGATGCTCTGATGCATCTGCCAGGCTCTCTGATTCAAAGACGGTTCTGTTCAAGATCGGTGATACTTCTGTTACCAAAGGTGAAGTCTACAGCACAATGATGACGATGTCCGGTGCTTCTACCTGCATCAACAACGCCACCAATACGATTGCTAAGAAGGAAGTCGAAGTCACTGATGACATTACCAATCAGGCAAAGTCCACGCTGGATACATACAAATCCATGTATGGCGATTCCTTCACTTCCTATCTGAAACAGGCCGGTATGGATGAAGACAGCTACCTGAATGACTATCTTGTTCCTTCCCTGCTGGCTTCCAAGATGACCGACAAGTATGTCAAGTCCCACTTCGAAAACTTATGCAAGGCATACAAGCCTTTCAAGGCTACGATCCTTGCCTTCACATCTGAAGATGATCTCAACGCTGCCAAGGCAGAACTGGATGCCGGTACAGATGCCGCAACTGCTGCTTCCAGCCACAACTCCTCTTCCACCGGCGCTTCCACACTGTATACAAATGAAAGCACAGACATCGATTCCTATGTCAGAACAGCCATCAGCGCTCTGACCCCGGATGATGGCTGGCAGGAAGTCAAGAGCTCTGATGGTGCAACCTTCAACCTTGTCAGAGTTGATGCGGACGATCCCGATGACTTCAAGGATGAGGCGGTTGAAGCACTGGCCAATATCTCTGAAGTATCCTCTGCTTCTACTTCCTACTATTTCAAGAAGCACAAGTTCCATATCTATGACATCACCCTCTACAACGGTATCAAAGCGGATTATTCCGACTACCTGGTACAGGATGATGAGAGCAGTGCCAAAGCATCTGCTGCCAGCACTTCCAGTGCTGAAGCTGCTGCTTCCAACTGAAACATGCATGAAGACGCCTGCAGGCGTCTTTTTCTTATTCTGACGTGATATAATCAGAGACAGTTAGACCAGGAGGAATAATCATATGTGTGTATTCTGTGATATCATTGCCGGTAAAATACCGTCAAAGAAAGTGTATGAAGATGAGGATGTACTGGCGATTCTTGATATATCCCAGCTGACCGAAGGCCATACCATCGTCATGCCCAGGAAACACGTCGAAAACATTCTGGAGGCAGATGATGAAACTGTTGAAAAGTGCATGAAGACCGTAACGATGCTGGCGCGTCAGATCAAACGCAACACTGGCTGCAAAGGCTTCAACATTGTCAATAACTGCGGCACAGCCGCAGGACAGAGCGTGCCCCACCTGCACTTTCACATCATTCCCCGCTATGATGAAACAGATGGCTTCGGCTATCGTGAGACACCACATGAAGGAAAAGATCTTGATGCCATCCTGGCAAAGGTAAAGGGTGAATAAATATGCCTACGGCCCTTTACTACCTGCATGATCCCTTCGCACCGGATCCCAACTGTCCGGCCCGTTTCGGTTCGGCCGTGATTATTACAGCAGAAGGAAAAATTCTGCTGGAGAAGCGTAAGGACAACTTCAGATGGGGAATTGTGTCAGGCGATATGCATGCGACCGAAACCTTCAAGGATACGGCTGTACGCAAAACCATGAAGGAAACCGGCATCAAGATCTATCCGGATCAGTTGAAGCCGCTGAAGGTATTTGATGATCCCAGCCGTATCGTCAATTTCCTGGATGGCAATATCTACCGGATTGTTTCATTTGGCTATGTCTGTGAACTGGATGCCATACCGGAAACAAAAGTAGGAGAAGAATCACTTGAGCTCAGATGGGTAGAACCCTCTGAACTGACGGATCTCTCTCTTGTCATCACCCATCAGGAAATTCTTGAGTACTATCTGAAACTGAAACAGATTGATATTGAACTGCCCTATCGGATCTACCGGCAGTAAATGAAAAGAGAAGGACGCAT
>ONOV01000098.1 GCA_900319505.1 uncultured Erysipelotrichaceae bacterium | reverse complement strand
GGATGCCGATAACCATGGTCAAGGAAGTTTCAAGCGTTCTGTCAAAGATTCCTATTACTGGTATCAGAAGGTGATTGCCAGCAATGGAGAAGACTTGAAATAAATAGAAAATTTCATTGATAAACAAAAACAAGGCAGAAACCCATATGGGAATCTGCCCTGTTTTACTGTTGATGACAACAGGAGGAGAGGAGTGATGTGTCAGATCTTGCCGACCAGGTCGATACCCGGCTTGAGTGTCTTCATGCCTGGCTTCCATCTTGCCGGGCATACCTGATCACCGTTTTCATGGACGAACTGGCAGGCTTCTACCTTGCGCAGCAGTTCATCGGCATTTCTGCCGACACTGCCGGAGGATACTTCATATGCAGCGATCTTTCCTTCCGGAGAAATGATGAAGGTGCCGCGCTCTGCTGTGCCTTCATCTTCGATGTAAACATCGCAGTCACGTGCCAGAGCACCGGTCGGGTCGCCAACCATCGGGTATGTGACCTTCTTGATGGCTTCAGAGTGATCGTGCCATGCCTTGTGGACAAAGTGGGTGTCACAGGAGACGGAGTAGATTTCACAGCCGATCTTCTTGAATTCATCATAGGATGCGGCCAGATCTTCCAGCTCGGTCGGGCAGACAAATGTGAAGTCGGCCGGATAGAAGAACAGTACGCTCCACTTGCCGAGCAGATCCTTCTTGGTAAGAGTCTTGAAGGTATCATCCTGATACACATTCAGTTTGAAATCGTTAAGTTCCTTGTTAATCAGAGACATGTTGTTTGTTTTCCTTTCTTGTCTTTTGTTATCTCGATGCCTGGGAAATCATCCAGACGTTCTTGGCATAGCTTGTCAGCATATCATCGAGCTTGATGGAAACCAGCTCGCTGTCAGATTCCTTCTTCAGGGACAGTACCTGGTTGATCAGCTCTTCATAGCCTTTCTTGACCTCAGCCAGTACTTCATCATCACTCATATATACGGAAGGTGCTTCCTTGATGGATGAAAGTCTGACAAAGTCGGACAGGGTAGCAGCCGGTGCGCCTTCCAGCATGAGGATGAGTTCGGCTGTTTCGTCGAAATCATCTCTCATGGCATCATAGAGATCCTCCAGCTGCGGGTGAAGAGTGAAGAACTGCTTTCCCTTGATGTACCAGTGATATGTCTGCAGGTTGGATGCGAAGACTTCCTGCGAAGCGAGCAATGTATTCAGTTTTTCGATTGTATTCATGTGTTTTTCCTCCATTTACGCCTGGGCCTGAGAGATCATCCAGACGTTCTTTTCATATGCTTTGAGCATGTCATCAAGAGAGATGCTGACAAGCTCATTTTCTGTTTCAGATTTGATGCGGCTGACCAGTGTGATCAGGGAAAGATAGCCATCCTTGAGTGCCTTGAGCGTATCATCAGCACTGATCCATGCCGGATTTGCCTCGGCGATGACGCTGTTGTTTGTGAAGCTGCTCAGAGTGGATGCCGGTGCACCATTCAGTGTGAGGATGAGCTCGGCTGTCTTGTCAAAGTCATCCCGCATGGCATCATAGAGATCCTCCAGCTGCGGATGCAGGGTGAAGAACTGCTTGCCGGTGATGTACCAGTGGTACAGCTGCAGGTTGGCTGTGAAGACTTCCTGAGATGCGAGCAGTCTGTTGAGCTTTGCCACATCATCTTTGTCCTCTGACAGTGCTGCTTTTACAGCTTTGACAACAGCCTCACTGCCGGACAGATCGAATCTGGCGATGACCGGGATGCCATATTCCTTTTCCAGGATGTCAGCAGCACCGGTGAAAGTTGTCGGATGCTTGACATGGTTGCCAGAGACAGCCGCCAGTCTGACCTTGCCCTTGTTGGCATCAAGGAAGCTGCGGACTGTTTCCGGCAGGATGCCTGCACCATCTGTGTATGTCACAAGAACAGATGCTTCATCGAGAACTTCCTTGCCTGTTTCAATCTTCAGTGTGTTGGATGTATTGATTTCATTGACCAGCTTTTCAACGTTGCCGGTTCTGGATGTATAGACTAATTTCATATTCTGTTTTGTTTTCCTTTCTTTTGCACTTGTATAATATCCTGTGATAAAATCTGAATATAGTAAAATAGTCTTAAAAAATAGTAATATTTACAAATCAGAGGATTTTATGGAAAAAGAATACAAGATTGGATCATTACCCGTTTCCTTTCTGGAAGAGACAATGGAACCGGGCGAAGTACATAAGGAGAG
>ONOV01000015.1 GCA_900319505.1 uncultured Erysipelotrichaceae bacterium | reverse complement strand
GGGATAGCGCCGAAGTAATGGTCGGAGAGTTCCTGACGCTTCGGAGCAGAAATGCCGAACAGCGTTCTGCCGCAAAGCTTGAGATCCAGTCTTTCATCAAAATGCCTGCGGTCAATCAGGAAGTATTCCTGTTCCAGACCGACGGAAGGATAGCATCTCTTGACTTCCTTATCACCGAAAATGTTGACCAGTCTTGTGGCAGCCTCAGAAACAGCAGCGACAGACTTCAGCAGAGGTTCCTTGCGGTCCAGTGCTTCTCCGGTATAGGAGACAAAGACAGTCGGAATACACAGTACTTTATCACGGATAAAGGCAGGCGATGAAACATCCCAGTATGTATAGCCTCTTGCTTCAAAGGTAGCTCTCAGGCCGCCGGATGGGAAACTGGAGGCATCCGGTTCACCTTTAATCAGCATCTTTCCTGAGAATCTTGCGATCGGCAGATTATCCTTGTCCGGCTCAATGAAAGAGTCATGCTTTTCGGCAGTCCCGCCGGTCAGCGGCTGAAACCAGTGGGTAAAATGCGTGCAGCCTTTTTCCATGGCCCATCTCTTCATGGCATGGGCGATGGCATCGGCGGTCTGACGGTCCAGTACACCTTCATTGGCGACTGTTTTCTTCCATGAATCATACACAGGACGGGGGAGTCTTTCCTCCATCTCTTTTTCACCAAAGACGAGTTCACCGAATTCTTCAAACGGATGTTCCATAAACAATCCTCCTTAACAGTGTCTATAGTAAAACGACGAAATGATATTATTCAACGAATATTCGAATATATTTTCAGAAAAATTCTGAAAATAATTAAAAAATGCAATTATTTTCATAAAAAGCAGGTTTAAAATCCGCATTTTACAGAAAATTCAGGATTTGAAGAAGGAAAAGAAAGAAAAAGCAGAGACGATCGTCTCTGCGGATCAGTAATTGTAGCTTGGAGATACCAGAACGACCTTGTTGACTTCCGGTACTTCATCCACGACTAATGCCTGTACACCCTGGGAGATATCGGCACTGGCCATGATACAGCCGGCACAGGCACCGTACATGGAGACGGAACATACGCCGTTTTCATAATCAACCAGAACGACATCGCCGCCTTCCGCCTGCAGGTAGGGGCGGATCTTGTTCAGCGTATGCTGAATCCGGCTCATGATATCATCTTTCTTAGCCTGTTCTTCCGGTGAAAGCCTGGGTGCTTCACCATTTTCAGCAGCTGCGTAGGCTGCCTGCTTTTTTTCTTCTGTCATAATACCTTCTTTCTTCTATGCGGGAAGACGGCAGATCAGGGCAATGAGAATGCCCAGAACCGCGCCGCCGAAGCACTCCACCCATTTATGGCCGAGCACTTCCTTCATCTTTGTCTGATAGATCGGGTCCTGGAAATGCGTATGCAGCAGTTCCTGAACGTCGCGAACTAATTGTGTCGTAATCTGAATATTTTGTCCACTGTAATACCTCACATTGGCCGCATCGTAGATGACGATGCCGGCAAATACCGCCGCAATGGCAAATGTGCTTGAGGCAAAGCCGTCCCGGATGCCGATGGCCATGGCAAGGGCGGTGACAAGAGCGGTATGGGATGAAGGAAAACCGCCGCTGGCCTGCAGCAGTTCACCTCTCCATTGATGATGTACCAGATAATAAAGAACAGGTTTGAGCACCTGGGCCAGAACAACCCCGATGAAAGCTGAGATCAGCGGATACAGATCCATATACTGCATGACAATCACTTCCTTGCCTTAATAATAACAAAAAAGATCAGCCGCAGCTGATCTTAATCATGTACCCAGACGGGCATTCCGATTGTGGCAAAGTCATATACCGTCTTGGCATCCTGCAGCCACATATTGACGCAGCCATGGGAGATGCCGGTATGAATCTTGGCATTGGTGAGCCACCAGCCTTCATGGAAGGCATAGCCTGTGGATTCCCAATAGGTGACGTAATGGATGTTATCCAGCGGCACGGGGCTTGGAGGATTGGGCATGGAAGTCACATAGACTTTTCTTAAGACAGAGAAGATACCGGTGATGGTAGGGGTAGAAGCCTTGCCGTCTGCGGTCTGGTCCGTGGACCAGTAGACGCTGTCGCCCTGATGCAGGGTAACGGTATAAGTAGTGCGGTTGTATTCAATCCACTTTCCGCCTTCCGCAACCCGCTTGTCAATGCCGCCGGCACCGTCTTTGGTGGTGAGATTGATCTCAGCTCCGGTGCTGTTATTGAAAGCATCAATCATCTGCTCGGCTACTTCATCCACATTGTCCGGGATCTGTCCGTCGGAGCCGGCTGAGACAACCTGCAGAACTTTATCATTGTCATCGACAATGTCGATTTCCTTGACCGGCTTATCCGGCACCTGATCGGCAATGGTGGTATTGATGAAGTCCTTGATCTTGCCTTCATCATAGCTGACATCATAGCTGCCGGAATCCGCATTGGCGGTGAATACGGCAAAGCTGGCAATATCCCAGGGATCCATCGTCCAGATGACCTTGCCGTTATCCAGGATCTGAATCTGCTGGGCAATGACGGTGTTCATCTGATCCGCGGTCTGCTGGGCCGATGTATCGGAGATGACCGGCCTGGCTTCCTTTGTTGTCAGAGTGACGCTTTCTTCACTTGGACTATTGAGCATCGCATCGATCTTTTCCTTGATGTCATCAATATTGATGGCCTGTCCGCTGGCTCCGGGTGTTACCGTATAGGTATTGGCATCAGAGTCATAGGTGAGCGCTGCATCGGTCGGATTGACGATGAGATCCGGGAAATTCTCATTGACATATGATTCTATGGCAGTACTGTCGTACATATCGGAAAGATCAATCTTATGCCTGCTGAAAAGCACATTAAACGGATTGGCAGACTTGCCGGTTGCCACAGCCTTTGCGGCAAGATCATCCGCGTCAAGATCAATGCCAAGATCCTTAGCTGTTGCTGTGGCACTCCTGTCGCCGGAGGTCAGGGTCAGCCTGAACTGGTCGCTGATGGTGCCGATGGCCTTGGCTGCTTCAGCTTTGGTCATGCCGCCGACATTAATGCCGGAAATTTCCGTATGCAGAGCACTTCTTGTACTGAAGTAGTAACGCTCCCCGCCATAGGCGGCCGCACAGGCACCCACGACGACAAAAAAGGCAATCCATGCCTTCTTATGTGATTTCTTCTGAGGCTTTGTATCCTTTAAACTGCTGATATCGATCTGTTCTGTATTCTCATTCATAAATAATGCCTCTTGGTACGCCGGCAGTCTGCCGCGGTACTATCATT
>ONOV01000143.1 GCA_900319505.1 uncultured Erysipelotrichaceae bacterium | reverse complement strand
GCTTTCAGGTGATCCCTGGAAGCCTTTTTTCATCCAGCTTCTGTCCTTGTCAGAGTATACTGTTGTTATGTTATATCTGTTTGTGCCGCTGTACAGTGAAGCGGCGGATCTGATTCATCACCTTCAGCTGAAGAAGAGAAATTATGTACATGGCATTGACAGCTTTGTCAGTGCGGATGGACAAACGGTTCTGACCCTTACCGGCAGCGGAAAGGACAGTGCGATTGCGGTGATCAGTGCCATTCTGGCAGTGCTTGTGCCGGGAAGAGATGATTTCATGCTGATGTTTGGCAGCGGGGCCGGTACGGACTCGCGTATGCATGGATTGTATCAGGCCTGTGTCATTGAGGATGAAGTACTGAACAGAAGATATTATCCGGATATGATGTGGAAGACAGATGTGCCCTGGGCGCATTTTGTCACAGTATCTGCGGTGAAAGGAAAGGAAGAGCTGCAGGCATATCGGAATTCTGATATGCCGGTGCTTGTGGATATGGAATCGGCCGGGGCCTGTTATGCAGGGTCAAGGCATTTAGGTCCGCATCAGATGCTGTTTCTGCGCTTTGTCAGTGATAATGGAGAAAGTGTCAGGGCAGAGGATATGAAAGAGATAGCAGCCGGGTATACACAGAAGATTGTCAGTATTATGGATATGCTGGAAAGTGTAAAACAGCAGCAGAAAAATGTGCGGGTTGATGAAGCGCTGTTAGAAGAAACGGCACGGTATATGCATGCCAGTGTGACGATGGAACGGCAGCTGCGGCAGCTGTTTGTGTATGCCGCTGCTGCCGGGGTGGATTTATCTGATCCGATCAGAGATCTGATGAAACAGGAATGCAGAACAAGAGAAGAAGGAAAGAAGGTGCTTCATGTCATTGCAGAGATGCTTGATGCCTGATTTTTCCTGTATTTACGTGGAAAAGGGAATACGGCATCATTTCCGTACGGTAGAGATACTGAAGCACTTCCCCGGTGCAGAAGTGATTGAAATCAATGCATATGAGGATATATTCAACCGCTCGCGGCAGTCCTATCTTCTGCAGCAGAAGTCACGGGCATTGATTCTGGCGGAGCACAGGGGACAATTGGTATATCAGGGCTCACCTGTTTGTCAGTCCTTTGATCAGAATTACTTCTATTACACGTCTTCGATCATGAATTGTCTGTATGATTGTTCCTACTGCTGGCTGAAGGGACTGTATCAGAGTGCGGCAGTGGTGATTTTTGTGAATCTGGAAGATACATTCCATGAAGTAGAGAAGATGCTGGAAGAGCATCCGGTGTATCTCTGTGTGAGCTATGATACGGATTTACTGGGGATGGAGAGTATCTGTCATTATGTTTCGGCCTGGTGTGAGTTTGCCTGCATGCATGATAATCTGAGCATTGAAATACGCAGTAAGGGCGGTGTTCTGCCAGCCTGTCTGTCCGTATGTGAGCGGACGATACTTGCCGTGACGGTTTCACCTGAGAGGGCATGCCGTGACTATGAGCCTGGGGCACCTTCGCTGGAGAAGCGGATTGCCTTATTGCAGGAAGGCATGAAGCGGGGGATGCCGGTAAGGCTCTGTTTTGATCCGGTGCTGGTTTATCCGGGCTGGCAGAAGGAGAATGAGGCATTGTTACAGAGACTGAATGAAGAGATTGATTTCAGTCAGGTAAGGGATGTGAGTCTTGGTACATTCAGACTGTCGGCTTCGTATATGAAGAAAATGAGAAAAGAGGATCCTTCCTCTGTCATCCTGCAGTATCCGTATGTGTGTACAGATGGGTTCTATCATCTGGAGGATGAGAAAGAAAAGGAAACGGAAGAGACGATGCTTGCAATGATCAGTCAGTACATAAATAAGGAAAAGGTGTTCTTATGGCGGTCGCTTTAGTGACAGGTGCTTCAAAAGGTATCGGAAAAGCCATGGCGGAAGTGCTTGTACAGGAAGGCTATGAAGTCTATGGCATCGGCCGCACATTTGAGGCAGATACCCATGGCGTACATCCGGCTGTACTGGATTTAAGGGATGAGAAACAGGTCAATGCGTTTCTTGCGTCTTTTCAGGCTGAGCAGCTGAAGGTGCTTGTGAACTGTGCCGGCAGCGCCTATTATGGCATGCATGAAGAGATCCGGCCGCAGCAGATTCATGAGATGGTTCGGGTGGATCTTGAAGTACCGATGGTGTTATGCGGGAAGTATCTGAGAATACTCAGAAGGAATCGGGGCATCATTGTCAATGTGTGTTCTGTTACGGCGGTGGATGGTTCACCGCATGCGGCCGTGTATGGGGCACTGAAGGCAGGCCTGCTTGCTTTTACAAAAAACATCATGAAAGAAAACCGGAAATTCGGGATGAAGGCTGTGGCTGTTCTGCCGGATCTGACGGATACTGAACTGTACCGCCATGCGGATTTTCGACCGAAGGGAGGCTGTGCATTGAATGCACAGGAAGTGGCGGAATGTCTGAAATGGATTCTGGAAGATGAGAACCGTATTGTGGAAGAGATTGTTCTAAGACCGCAGTATAACGGGATTGAGAGGATGAAGAAGAATGGAAGTAAGCATTGATACAAAGGTAAAAGATATATATCCGCAGGTCAGACTTGGCTGTATGCGTTTTGAAG
>ONOV01000111.1 GCA_900319505.1 uncultured Erysipelotrichaceae bacterium | reverse complement strand
CTGCCGATTGAAGAAGAGAAAGAAAAGAAAGAAGAAAAGCCGGCGGAAGAAACAGCGAAGACAGAAGAAACAGATAAACCTTCTGAAAACTGAATACCATATGAAAGGGGATAGAACCTGATCTCAGGCTCTATCCCCTTTTCTCTGCGGCAATTGCACAATGATCACTGCACTGAACGTCAGCGCACAGCCTAATAGTTCTCTTGGTGAAAGAGTTTGATGAAGAATCACCCATCCGCCGAGTGCCGCAAAGGCACTTTCCAGCGACATCAACAGCGAAGCCAGGGCCGGATCCGTATCCTTCTGTCCGATAATCTGCATCGTATACCCGGCACAGGATGACATCAGTCCGGCATATAGAATCGGTATGGATGCCGCTTTGATATCCGCTGTGACCGGCTTTTCCGTACATACCATCCCGATAGCACAGATCAGAGCCATCACCCCGAACTGAATACAGCTCAATACCAGCGGATCCGTCCCATCCCGAAACGCATCCACAGCCATGATGTGGCCGGCAAACAGCAGTGCACAGATCAACACAAGAGTATCGCCACTGGTCAGCCTCAGACTTTCATTCATGCACAGAAAATACAGACCGGCTACGGCTAATGCCGTACACAGCCATATCTTCTTTGCCGGCTTCTTTCCGGTAAACAGACCAAGCAGCGGTACAAACACCACATACAGGGCCGTAATGAAGCCGGCCTTGCCTACTGTTGTGGTCATAATGCCCATCTGCTGAAACTGACTGGCCATCGCCAGAAAGCATCCGGTCACAATCCCGCCGATCCATGTTTTCTTTCGATCATAAGCCATACCGGTGGTATGCGTAATCTTATGCAGAAAAGGCAATAACAGAAACAGAGCAAGGCAGGCAAGTACAGAACGCAGACAGTTGAAGGTCCATGGTCCGATATGGTCCATGGCCGTGCTCTGTGCCACAAACGCCATGCCCCAGATCAATGCGGTCAGAAGCAGAAGAAACGATCCCTTTTTCATGCGCTTTCCTCCGTATAGCCTCGATCAAACGTAATATGCAGACTGATATGTTTCTCATCCGCATTGCTCATCATATCAATGGCATTGCGGATATCATCATCTGTATCCCGGCAGTCAAACGGCACCTTTACATCAAAGGAAAGCACCGTCTTTCCATTTACATGATCCAGCTGCAGATCATGCATGGTCAGATCCGGATTGATATCCTTCAGGATTTCTTCCAGCATGATACGGTATCGTGAAAGTTCCGGATCACTGCGGTCAATGGGATCCATGTGCAGACTCATGGCAACTCCCAGTTCCCGGCGGATTCTTCTTTCTGCTTCATCTGCCGTATCATGGGCTTCATTGAATGACATACTGCTGTCCAGTTCAATATGGGCTGTACCGATCTTGCGCTCAGGCCCATAGTCATGCACGATCAGATCATGTACGCCAAGCACCCTTGGATCGCTGCGCAGACTCTTTTCAAGCTGCTGATATAATGCATCCCCGGTAGGCAGCCCAAGCAGCTGATCAATGATCCTGTGGCTCAGTTCTAGACCGGACTTCAGAATCAGCAATGACACGGCTAACGATACAATGCCGTCAATCGGTATGTTCCTTACCCAGAGTGACAGAATGACGGATACTGCTGTCACGCCTGTTGTCAGCATATCTGCCTTTGAATCAGAACTGGCCGTTAAAAGAAGCAGAGAATCCGTTCTTCTGCCAAGCTGCTGATAGAAATGCGCCATCCATCCTTTGACGGCAATGGAAGCAGAGAGAATCAGTGTCATTACCGCATTGAATGTCACGGCTTCCGGATGAATAATTTCCTTCACACTGGACACAAACAACTGATATCCCACGACCAGAATCGCAAAAGCAGCAATCAGTGAAACGATGTATTCCACCCTGCCATGACCAAACGGATGTTCCGCATCCGCCGGCTTGGCAGAAGCGTGATACCCGTACAGGGCAACAATGTTGGTAATACAGTCAGAAAGGTTATTGAAACCATCCGACACAATGGCTGAAGCATGCATGAATAAACCGATGGCCAGTTTCAGGACAAAAAGAAAAAGATTGCACAGCATACCCGTCACTTCCGCCAGGATGCCATAGCGGTAGCGCACTTTGGGATCACGGGTATTCCGGTAATCTTTGACAAACTTTTTCAAGAGCAGATCTGACATATTACCTGCTATTTTACTTCTGTCTGAATTTCCTGCAAGTCCTTTCCTTCCGCCCAGGCAAAAAGTGCTGTCATGACAAACGGTGCCACACACATGAGCAGCCATCCCATACACACGATATCCTGTAAAGCCACGCCGAGAAACAAAGCCGCAGTCAGAATCAGCGCCATTCCCTTCTTCTCTTCTTTCTTCCATTCAGCACGCTTTATCATCACCATGCCTGAAGCAAGCGCTGCACTCAAAACCAGCGCACTGAAGGAAATCATCCCGCAGACAGCCATGATCACAACTTCAACCCCTTCCACAGCCAGGATCTCCTCTTCTGTTTTCTCATCCTTTTCAAAGTGCCTCAGACTGCAGAAAAGCGAACAGACTCCCAGTACAGCAGCCATTTTCTCATACTGCAGCACAGCAAAGCCGCATCCGAAAAGATTCATGATCCAGCAGATTTTCAGTTCATCCATTCTTGTCATATCCAATACCTCTTTCACTGTCTGTATGATAAACTTTCTGTTCTTCCTTTATGTACACAGTCGTGTACAATAGACACAAGGAGTTTGATTTTTTATGAAAACATCACAGCGCGACCAGGCCGTTCTTCATATACTTCAATACCTGCGTGAAAACAGTTATGAAGACAGAGGCGTATCAGCTGCTTCTATTTTAGACTATCTTTCGTCCAAAGGCATTGAAACTGACCGCCGTACTGTCTACAGTGAGCTGAAAGTCCTTGAACAGGCAGGCTATCCGGTCCACCTTGTTCATAAGAACAACAGCTATCTGTATCACATCGACCATCCCTTTTCCATGTCCGATGCGTTTATCCTGATGGATGCCGTCCAGCATAATTCCATCCTGTCGCATCAGGCCAAAGAAGATCTGACCCGACGTCTTTCGCTGTTTCTGCCGGCTCTGCAGCGCGAAAGCATGCCGGCATTATCTTCCGCCCCGCTTCTGTCCAACAATGAAAACGTACCGGAAGCCCTGAATATCCTGTTGAAGGCAATCGTAGAAGTACGGAAGGTCGCTTTTCTCTACTTTGACTTCACCCCGGATAAGAAAAAGTCCTACCGCCGGGAAGGCAGACCATATATCCTGCAGCCGATCAGCGTTGTCTCAGACCAGGGCAGATACTACTGTATCTTCTGGTCTGAGAAACATGAAAACTTTGCCAATTACCGGATTGACAAGATGGACCATATTCATCTCAATGAGCCATGCGGCAGCGTACCGACATTTGATGCGGATGCCTACATGCGCAACAGCTTCAATATGTACCGGGGCCGCACCAGAACCATCACCCTGCGCATCGATAACTCACTGGCATCCATTGTGTTTGATACCTTCGGCACGGATATCATGATCACTGCCTGCAGCCGCAATTTCTTTACCGCCATCATCCACCGGCCGCTTGTACCTACTCTGTATGCATGGCTGTTTGAGTTTTGTGATAAAGTAACTGTAATAGAGCCTGCGGATCTGAAGCTGCAGCTGAAGGAAAAAGCTCAGGAAATGCTGAAGAAACTGCAGGACACAGAGGAGAGTTGATCATGGTCAGTCAAGAGCAGCTTGATGAACTGCAGAAAATCATCGATGAAGGCCAGCGCATTGTCTTCTTTACCGGAGCCGGCGTCTCTACCGACAGCGGCATACCGGACTTCCGCTCACAGGACGGCTTGTACCATCAGAAGTACAAGTATCCCCCGGAGACAATCGTCTCCCACAGCTTCTTCTATAATCATCCGGATGAATTCTATCGTTTCTATAAAGATAAAATGCTCAATCCCGGCGCAAAGCCGAACTATACCCATAAGTTCATGGCAAAGCTGGAAGAGATGGGAAAGAGCCTCGGGGTTGTGACCCAGAACATTGACGGTCTGCATCAGGCCGCCGGCAGCAGGCATGTATATGAACTGCACGGTTCTACCGCCCGCAACTACTGTCTCAGGTGCGGCAGGAAGTTTGATGCGGATTATGTCCTGCATTCCGAGGGCGTTCCCCATTGCGACAAGTGCGGCGGCGTTGTCCGGCCGGATGTTGTTCTGTATGAAGAAGGACTG
>ONOV01000214.1 GCA_900319505.1 uncultured Erysipelotrichaceae bacterium | reverse complement strand
CCGACAATCTGTTCCAGTTCCGCATTGACCGCATCAATTTCCTGCTGTGCACTTCTCATCCGGGAAAGAACGGCTGAACCGCCTTCATACACTGCCGTCGGTACATCATTGACAGCTGTCAGCTGTGCTTCCCTGACCGTGCTGTTCATGCGCAGATTGGTCAATGATACATAGAAATCATGAAACAGGGCATTGACGGCATCAACTCCCTGGGCTTTGTCATAATGGTTCATGACCCAGGTGCTGACGGTATTGTCTGAAGTCAGGGTAAGATTCAGCTTTGTTACGGCTTCTTCCTTCAGCCGCTTCATTTCCAGGGAAATGATCTCCCCCATGGCCTCTTCATCCAGCGCTTTGAAGGTAATCGTATCCAGCACATGGTACAGGAAGTCGGAACCGAAGGCATCCTGCACACTGCCGAGGCTCCCATCCGTCAGAAAGACAAGGTATTTGTCTTTTGCCTGCAGGGAATCCACACTGTTTTTGACTAAGCCCTTTTCATTCTCAACCAGCACGCCTTTGGTAAAGACATAGCGCCTGGAAAGAACGACCTTGCCATCTGCGGCAAGAGAAGCGACCATCCGCAGATAGGAAGGAAAGCATTCTGAGAAATTTTCAAAACAGACAAAGGAGCCTTTGCTTTCAAGGGCCTGGTACAAGTCCTGCAGGAAGACAGATTCCTGGGAACCGCTGGTATAGCGGGAGAGATCCATCGTACTGACCTCATCCGAAGCGATGATATTTTCCTTTTTCATGAGCTTTGCGGCTGTTACAAGGGCTGCGTGTCTGCCGCAGCCCAAAGGGCCGAGAATGAGGATGACATTCTTTGTCCTGCCTGGCTCATTCTTCATGACATAGGGGCGTCTTAAAGCAGAACATAAGCCATGGACTGCATCTTTCTGACCGATGATCGTCTGATTGATTTCTGTTTCAATGCGGCCGAACACTTCCCGGTCATCAAATGAGGAAATCACTTCCGGCTGTTCACTGATCTTCTTGCCATAATCCTTCTCAATCCCGGCCGACAGCTGATCCAGATCCGCATCAATCCCGGCAAGCTTATCCTTCTGATTGATCTCATCTGTCATCTTCGCCAGATCTTTTTTCTGTTTCTGCAGGATGGCATTGAGCTCTGCCATGGCTTCATCCGTACGGCGCAGTGTTTTTTCCGTTTCTGCCTTGATTTGCTGATCCGAGCCTGTTTCCAGCTTCACTTCACTGCCGCTGTCCCTGGCTAAAGAGGCACGGTGTGATTCCATCACATCATGCCACAGCTGCATCTTTTCCTCTTCCTTATCTTTCTTCCTGTCCGACATACTTACTTTTCTTCCTTCTTATCGGGATTCATTCTTCCATTGCCGGCATAGCCGTCCTTCTGCAGAACTGCTTCAAGGGTTGAGATGTCGGCTGAGAGATTGATGAAATCCTCATCCGTCATGGAAGAGATGATGGTACGCATCGCATCGTTGATCAGACCGATGGTGCGGTTGAGTTTACTGTAGGTATCCTGGTAGCTGGGATCAGTTGTGACATTCTGCAGACTTTCATACTGAGTCAGAATACGGATCAGAATCGGCAGATAGTAGTCATACAGCTTGTCGAGCTTGGAGCGGGATTCCGGGAATTTCTCTTCCAGAACATGGATCTGCCGAAGCAATGAAGTCGTTTCATACAGACCTTTGGAGATCTTCTCATCCGGAATATCCGTATTCAACTGATTGATTTCATCAATGAAATACTGGCAGTCCTTTTTCTTTTCTTCTTTCTTCTGCGCCGGTTCTTTCTTCGGCTGTTCCGCTTCTTTCTTATGTTCCTCGGCCGTTACATCAATGACGCCGTCATTGCGCACGACATAGCCGTTTTCGGCATTTGTCAGCAGAAGTCTGATAATGGCATCATAGCTGTCCCCATAGCGCGTGCCGAACTCTTCCAGTGCCCCAAGATATTCTCCATTGCGGTAGATATCCAGACTGCTCAGGGAACTGTAGGATCCCTTATGGACTTTCAGCAGAATGCCGTCCGCCACCTGCAGGGTTTCATTACTGTTGAAATATCTTCTCAGATACACATTGATCTTGGCCATCTCACTGGGCGAAAGGATGCGGGAAGCACGGGTTCTGCCCTGGCTGGAGGTGGAAGAGCTTCTGTATCTTGTGGAAGTACGGGAAGAAGAACGGGAAGCTGTATTCCCGGATCTTCTGCTCAATGCCCCGATCAAGGCCAGAATGACAATCAGCGCGATGATGATCGCTGCCGCATCGCCGCTGCCTAAGAAGAAAACCACAAGGAATATAAGCCACCAGTAATTGTTACCGTTTTTCATACACTAAAGACCTTTCGTTACTTTTTCAGTATATCACGTTACCGTTTCAATTCGCTGAACCCGGCATCATGTCATCAAGACACAGGATATCTTCACTGATCCTTGCCCCGATATCCGCAAAGTGTCCTCCTTCCTGCAGAATGAACTTCACAGAACACTGTTCAGACAGAATCCTTTCTGTTTCTTCCGTGCAGGTCTGTATGGTGGAAAGAATGGGATTGCGGCTTTTCGCTTCTTTCCTGCCAAGGGAAAGCACCGCGCTGTCACAATGTACCGGATGGGCTCTGAGATAGTCACGAAACCCTTCAAACCATAATGAACCCGATGCACTGATACAGCCGGCAAACCGGTCTGTCTTTGTACAGGCATACAGGGCAAATAAACCTGCCAGGGAGTACCCGGCCAGGATCACCGGCTGATCAGGACAGAGACGGTCTGTTTCTTTTAATACTTCTGAGAGAAAAGCATCAGCTTCTCCGCCAAAGTCTTCCTTTCCAAATACTGCCTTCATAGGCCAGGGAGAAAGGTCTCTGTTCCAGTCCGGTACAGGAATGGAAT
>ONOV01000038.1 GCA_900319505.1 uncultured Erysipelotrichaceae bacterium | reverse complement strand
GTGGAAAGACGGTGCCTGTGCCTGTGTCATTGAGGCCAGCGGCGGCTATCCGCTGAGCTATACCAAGGGCTATGAAATCAGGGGCCTCGATGAAAATGGCCAGCATGAAGGTGTTTATGTCTATCATTCCGGCACAAAGAAGGAAAACGGAAAGTTCTATACAAACGGCGGCAGAGTGCTTGGTCTGACGGCAGAAGGAAAAGATCTTCCTGAAGCGCTTGCCAGGTGCTACAAAGCTGTACAGGAAGTCACATTTGAAAACATGCATTACCGTACGGATATCGGAAGAAAGGTATTGAATAAATGACTGTATATCGCTGCTTTGCGGAAAAGAAGAGACCCTATGCGGTTGAAGCGGATGGGGTAAAGAAGAACCTGGAAACAGTTCTGCGTCATGAGGTTGAAAGTGTGCGTGTACTCAACCGCTATGATGTGGAAAATATCAGTGAAGAAGACTACAGAAGCTCGCTGCATACGGTTTTCTCAGAACCGCAGCTGGATGTTCTCTATGAAGAAGAGGCACCGCAGCCGGAGTATGGAGAATGGGTGCTTGCCGTTGAGTATCTGCCGGGTCAGTTCGATCAGAGAGCAGATTCCTGTGCCCAGTGCATTCAGCTCTCCACAACCGGTGAAAGACCTTTGGTCAGAACAGCACGTCTTTATTACATCAAGGGCGTAAAGGATGAAGCGGAAAAGGATAAGGTCAGAAATGCCCTGATCAACCCGGTGGAAGCACGTGAAGCGAAGCTGGAAAAGCCAGCTACACTGCAGGACAACTATAAGAAGCCGCCGCTGCCGGAAGTACTGGAAGGTTTCAATGAACTGGATGAAGCCGGCCTGGAAGCGTTCCGTAAAGAACATGGCCTGGCCATGGACCTGGCGGATATTGCTTTTCTGCAGAATTATTTCAGGAATGAAGAACATCGTGATCCGACCATTACCGAGGTCATGGTCATCGATACCTACTGGAGCGACCACTGCCGCCATACTACCTTCAATACGCATCTGGAAAATATCAGAATGGAGCCTGACTATGTGCAGAAAGCCTATGATGTCTACCTGGATATGCGTAAGGAAGTCTATGCCGGCCGTACACCCAAGCCGATTACTCTGATGGATCTTGGTACCATCGGTGCCAAGTATCTCAAGAAGACCGGCAAACTGAAGGATCTTGATGAATCCGAAGAAATCAATGCCTGCTCCGTCCGGATCAGAGTGGATGTGAATGGCAGAGATGAAGACTGGCTGCTCATGTTCAAGAATGAAACGCATAACCATCCGACGGAAATTGAACCGTTCGGCGGTGCGGCAACATGCCTTGGCGGCGCCATCCGCGACCCGTTAAGCGGCCGTTCCTATGTCTATCAGGCAATGCGTATTACCGGTGCGGCTGATCCTCTGACACCGCTTGATCAGACTCTGCCGGGCAAGCTGCCCCAGGCCAAGATTGTCACCACCGCTGCCAACGGCTACAGTTCCTATGGCAACCAGATCGGTCTTTCCACCGGCCTTGTACAGGAAATCTATCATCCCAACTATGTTGCCAAGCGTATGGAAGTCGGTGCAGTCATTGCGGCTGCCCCGGAAGAGAATGTCATCCGTACAGAACCTGAACCGGGTGATGTTGTGATTCTGCTGGGCGGCAGAACCGGAAGAGACGGCTGCGGCGGTGCAACCGGTTCTTCCAAAGCCCACAATACTGAATCACTTGAAACATGCGGTGCTGAAGTGCAGAAAGGTAATGCGCCGGAAGAAAGAAAGCTGCAGAGACTGTTCCGCAATCCGGAAGCTACAAAGCTCATTAAACGCTGCAATGACTTCGGGGCCGGCGGTGTATCTGTTGCCATCGGTGAACTGGCCGACGGTCTTGTCATTGATCTGAACAAGGTTCCGGTCAAGTATAAGGGTCTTAACGGTACCGAACTTGCCATCTCCGAATCACAGGAAAGAATGGCTGTTGTCACAGCGAAAGAGGATGCACCGAAGTTCCAGGCGCTGGCCGACAGTGAAAACCTGGAAAGCACGGTTGTTGCCGTTGTCACCAAAGAGCCGCGCATGGTACTGAAACTGGATGGTGTGCCGATTGTCAATATCACAAGAGCCTTCCTGAATACAGATGGTGCGCCCAAGCACAATGATGTCTATGTGCCGGCTGAAAGCGAGCCGGAAAAGAAGCAGGATATCCGTTCCATGCATGATCGCTTCATGGAAATGGCCCAGGACCTCAATGTGGCCAGCCAGAAGGGGTTAAGTGAAAGATTCGACTCCACGATCGGTGCCGGTACCGTAACGATGCCGTTTGGCGGCAGACGTCAGCTCACCCCTTCCCAGTCCATGGCAGCCAAGATTCCGGTTCTGCATGGTGAGACAAATACGGCTTCCATCATGAGCTGGGGCTTCAATCCGGAAGAGACATCCGCTTCACCATTCAAGGGTGCAGAGAAGTCTGTCATTACATCCCTGTCCAAGATGATTGCGGCCGGCGGTTCAAGAAAGCACGCCTGGATGAGCTTCCAGGAATACTTCGGCAGAACCAACCAGGATCCTTATAAGTGGGGCAGACCGTTCGGGGCTGTACTTGGTGCGTTAATAGCCCAGAAGGAACTGGAAGTCGCATCCATCGGCGGCAAGGACTCCTCCTCCGGTACATTCAATGACATTGATGTACCGCCGACACTGATTGCCTTCACCGTATCCACAGCCAAGGCTGACAAAGTGGTTTCGGATGAATGGAAGGCGGCAGGGCATAATGTATATCTGTTAAAGCCGCAGTTTGATGAGGAAGGACTGCCGGTATGGGACAGTGTCAGAAATACCATGGACCGTATGGAAGCTCTGATCAGAGAAGGCAAGGTCAAGTCCTGCTGGGTCGTTGAACACGGAATTGCGGAAGGACTGCTCAAGTGCGGTCTTGGCAATCAGCTTGGCTTCAAGGTGGATGAGCACTTTGATAAAGATACACTGTTTGATCTGATGCCTGGTGCTTTCCTGTTTGAAACAGAAGACACAATTGAAGATGCTGTTCTTGTCGGAAAGACTGCTTCTGCCTATACCCTCAGCGTCAATGGTGAGGTCATTGATCTGAGTGAAGTAAAGAAGGCATATGAAGACAAGTTCCAGCCGGTCTTCCCGTATCTGGAAGACAGACCGGAAAAGATCTATGAGAAGGTCACATATGAAGGCGAAGTGACAAGACACGCTTCCTATACCTGTGAAACACCGAATGTTCTGATTCCGGTATTCCCCGGTACCAATTGTGAATATGATACGGCCAAAGCTTTTGAAAGACAGGGCGCCAGAGCTCATATCTTTGTCATCCGCAACCGTTCTTCCCGGGAAATCAATGCAAGCGTGGATGCGTTTGTGGAAGAAGTAAAGAAAGCCCAGATCATCGCAATTCCAGGCGGCTTCTCCGGCGGTGATGAACCGGAAGGCTCAGCCAAGTTCATTACAGCTTTCTTCCGCAATCCAAAGGTCAAAGCAGCTGTTACCGATCTTCTTGATCACAGAGAAGGTCTGATGCTTGGCATCTGCAATGGCTTCCAGGCTCTGATCAAGCTTGGTCTTGTGCCGTTTGGCAGGATCATCGATACCGATGTTCACTGCCCGACACTGACCTTCAACAGCATCGGCAGACATCAGTCCATGTTAGTGGATACAAGAATCGCTTCCGTGAAGTCGCCATGGCTGCATTACATGAAGCCGGGTGAGATCGATACCGTTGCCATTTCCCATGGTGAAGGCAGATTCGTCATTGAACCCAAACTCTATGAAGAGCTGAAGGCCAATGGCCAGATTGCGGCCCAGTATTGTGATCTGGACGGCAATCCGACCAATGTCATCCGCTACAACCCCAACAACTCCTACCAGGCAGTTGAGGCAATCACAAACAGAGATGGCAGAATCCTTGGCAAGATGGGCCACAGTGAAAGATCCGGCTCCGGTCTTTATACCAATATCCCGGACAAGCACACCCAGGAACTTCTCTTCAAGGGTGCAGTGGATTACTTCAGATAAGACTTTGTTACATAGTGAGTCAGCGTATGTTCTCAAACAGACATACGCTGACTTTTTTCGCTATGGGCTGAAGCATGCGGAAAAGAATTCTTGCATGTTTTTTCTCTGTGTATATAATTAACAATGTTAACTAAATAGAAGGAGAGAAATGAAAGCTGAACTGGCCAAAAGGATGATTGATGCCTGTTATGAGGCACAGATGATACTGAATACGATGCCGGCTCTGCCGGAGGGCATGACCCCGCAGTATATGCGGATGATTGAAGTCATTCATGATCTTGCCGGGAAAGAGGATGGTCTCAGAGTGTCAGAGATTGCAGAAGCGATGGGATTAAGTCTGCCGGGTGTGACCCGGAGCCTGAAGGGGCTCGAAAAGCTGGATGCGGTGGAAAGACATACCGACAGAGAAGACGGCAGAGCGGTGCGGATAGTTTTAAGCGAACAGGGCGGGGCATGGTATACGTTCTATATCACCCGGTTCTATGAAAATATATGCCGGGTATTGCAGGATGTACCTGAAAAGGAGATCGTCAGTATGATTGAAACCATTCACACGGTACATCAGAAGATGGCAGATCACAGGGATGTATTGTATGAAGGACAATAATTTTACTTCGGGAAGTATTCTGAAGAAGCTTGTGAAGTTCATGTTTCCAATATTAGGTTCACTGGTTCTGCAGGCGATGTATGGTGCAGTGGATCTGCTTGTAGTGGGAAGGTTTGGAACAACGGCAGGCCTGTCCGGCGTTTCTACCGGCAGCCAGGTTCTGAACCTTGTGACGTTTGTGATGACAGGTCTTTCCATGGGAGTAACCGTAGAGATCGGGCATGCGATCGGAGAGGAAAGAAGAGACAGAATCGGACCGGTGATCGGCGGATCGGTGCTGGTATTCGGATTGATTTCCATTGTGCTGTGTGTGATTATGGTGCCTTTTGCCAGAACCATTGCCGTACTCATGCAGGCGCCACAAGAAGCGGTGGATCTGACGGCCCAGTATATCCGCATCTGCGGCGCAGGCATCTTCTTCATCATTGCCTACAACCTCATCAGTGCTATATTCAGAGGCCTTGGCGACAGCCATACACCGCTGCTGTTTGTTCTGATTGCATGTATCATCAACGTGATCGGTGATCTTGTGCTGGTGGCGGGATTTCATATGAATGTGGCCGGTGCTGCCATTGCCACGGCAGCGGCCCAGGCGGTCAGTGTTGTGCTGTCATTGATCATCATGAAGAAGTCACTGCCATATGAGGTAAGCAGAAAGGATATCCGCTTCAATCATGAGATCAAAGCTGCCATGCAGGTAGGAATGCCGCTTGGCTTACAGGAACTGCTGACTCAGATCTCTTTCATGGCTTTATGTGCTTTTGTTAACCGGCTTGGGCTGGAGGCATCCAGCGGCTATGGCATTGCCAGCAAAATTGTTTCCTTTGTCATGCTGGTGCCGAGTTCTCTGAATCAGTCCATGTC
>ONOV01000153.1 GCA_900319505.1 uncultured Erysipelotrichaceae bacterium | reverse complement strand
TTATACAGAAAAAGGTCAAAAAGAAAAGCTCATCCCGGACAGAAAGGATGAGCAGAGAAAGCTTTGTAACTGTATATCACAGATGATCTTTCATCTGACGGTTATTAAGATACATGATGAACCTGAACAGAGAAGGGTATAAATGTGACGGCAGTCTGAAAGATGATGGCATATAATGGGTGTATGAAAGGTAAAAGATGGCTGAAGGCAGTATGTGCATGTGTATTGACGGTCAATATGAGCGCATGCCGGACAAAGCAGAAAGAAACAGTAAATAAGCAGGTCTATGATGATGGGGATGTCAGTGCGGTATTGAAGAGCACCGCTCTTTCCTATGGACAGGTGGAAATGGTTTTCATCTTTCAGAATAAAACAGATGAGACAGTTACCATCGCTGCCCAGAATACTTTCATCAACGGCATGCCGCTGACATTCAGCGGTTCTGATGCCGAGATCAGAGCAGGAAAGAAATACAGACAGGAATGGCATGCGGATGCGGATCTCTGTGATGTGGAAAAGCTTGATGATCTGAAAAACATCTCTCTTTCCCTGCGCTGCGACAATAAACAGACGGATACCATCAGCATCGATCTGTCATGATATACATGCATACGGCAGTGTGCATGTTTTCTGTATGGATAGAAAGCAGAAACGATGAGCAATATTCAAATAATGTCAATGAAAAGAAATGAGCGGTATTCAATGCCTGGATGGCTGTGGTAATATAAGAATCAGAACGGAAGAAATTTTTTTTAACGCTTCAGAAATGGAGTGTGAAGATAAGAATATGACAGAACAGTCATGGAAAGTATTTAAAGTGATCTGTCTTGCCGGATGTATTGTAACGGTACTGATTGACTGGAGAATTACACTTGGATATCTGGCAGGAAGTCTATTAGCCATCCTTCTATATAAAAGAAATGAAAGCTATTGGACGGAGATACTGGAGATCGGTACACCGAAGGGAAGCAGATATGGATTCCACTTTGCTGTCAATCTTGCCATTATGGCAGCGCCGATGATAGCTGCGGCACTGTTTCCGCAGGTGATGAATATCTTTGCGGCCGCGGTCGGATTGATGATGATCAAGATCAGTGTCGTGGCAGAAACGCTGTTCATACATAAGAAGGGAGAAACAGAGAATGAAAGTACAGTCTGATGTTTATACCATTATCGGGTTAACCATCTTCATCGGGGCGGTTATTGTCATTCTGTCAAAGAAGATTGATAAGACAGATCCGATGGCCAGACCGAAAGGCATTGTACTGCCGGTGGTGCTGCTGGTGAAGAAGGTGTATGACACCGTATGCGATAACATGGGAAAGAAGCTGGCAGATCATTATGTACCGTATATTCTGGTACTGTGGGTGTTTATCTTCCTGGCCAATATCATTTCTCTTTTCGGTATTGATTCACCGACGGCCAATCTCAGTGTCACGCTGTTATTAAGTATCATCACCTGGGTGATGATTCAGTATGTGGAAGTAAAGTACGGCGGATGGAAGGCATACTGGCATGCGTTCCTGGAGCCGATTCCGGTGATGCTGCCGATGAATATCTTCGGCAAGTTCTCCACAATGGTTTCCATGTCGCTGCGTCTGTTCGGCAATATTCTGTGCGGCGGCATTATGATGCAGCTGGTATACAGTGCCTGTCAGAATCTGAGTAATCTATTGTTAGGATGGATCAGTACATCCGGTACGGTGTTCAATTTCATGGCACCGATTCTGGCGCCGCTTCTGCATGCCTATTTTGATTTGTTCAGCGGTTTTATTCAGACGCTTGTCTTTGTGACTTTAACAGTGGTTCTCGTCGGGAATGATATCCCCGAGGAAATAAAGAAGTAATCCAGGAGGAAAATATTATGGATATTAACAAGGGCTTAATTGCAATCGGTGCCGGTCTGGCTGTTATGACAGGTATGATGACAGGTCTTGGTGAAGGAACCTGTGCGGCACATGCATGTGATGCCATCGGGAAAAATCCTGAAGTCGAATCCAAAATCAGATCAACGATGATTCTCGGTATCGCATTATCAGAAACCTGTGCGATCTACGGTCTGCTTGTTGCTATTCTGCTGATGTTCGTTTACCCGAATCTCTGATAAGGGAAGACTTCAATGATCAATGTTGACATCGTTGAACAGCTGGTCCCGAATTTACTGACAATGATCGTACAGTTATGTTCGACGCTTGTCCTGTTTCTTCTGATGAAGAAGTTCCTTTGGCCGTCGGTAAAGAAATTTCTCGATAAGAGAGCCGATGTCATGCAGGAGGATCTTGAGGCCAGTGCGCAGGCTCGCAAAGAAGCACAGGATGACCGTCAGAAAGCAGCAGATGAACTGGCAAAGGCTGCCGGCCGCGGAGAGCAGATCGTAAGCGCGGCTGTTAAAGAAGCACAGGATGAAAAGGAACAGATCCTGGCCCAGGCAAAGCAGGAAGCAGATGCAGAGCGGGCCAGAGCCCATGAGCAGATCGAAAGTGAAAGAGCTGATATGTATGGCTCCATGCAGAAAGAAATGGTGGATGTTGCCATGAGTGCTGCAGCCAGACTTATCGGTTCTGAAAATGGTGCCGATCTGGACCGTCAGGCTGTGGATGCTTTTGTAAAGGAAGCCGCAGATCATGGCGAGTGAAGTGGCAGAAAGGTATGCCGAAGGCCTGTTTTCCCTGGCGCTTGAGGACCATACAGCAGCATCCAAAAAACAGCAGGCAGAAGAACTGTCAGAGGTACTGGCAGAGAGCGATGATCTGCTGCTCTTTCTGCGTGCCGTAAAGATCACCCCGGAAGAAAAGAAAAAGGCAATCGATGAAATGTTTTCCGCGTCGCTGGACCATGACTTCGTGAGCTTTCTCAAACTTCTGGTGGATAAAGACCGTACCTATTATCTGAAAGAAATACTGAACTGCTTTATCGATCGGTGCGATGAACACCTCGGCATACAGAAAGCCGAAGTACTTTCTGCAAGACCCCTTTGTGAAGAAGATATGAAGCGGATTGCGGCAGTGCTGGAAAAGCAGACAGGAAAAAAGGTCGTGCTGAAGAATAAGATAGATACGTCATTGATTGCCGGCATTAAAGTCAGGGTCGGTTCAAGAGTGACGGATGTATCCATGAAGAGCAGGATCGAAAATATGAAAGAAGCGTTATTGAAAGGAGGCAGGGCATGAAGCAGCTGAGACCGGAAGAGATCAGTTCACTGATCAAAGAACAGATCAGGAACTATGATACGAAAATTCATTCCGATGATGTCGGCTATGTGATTTCCGTTGGTGACGGAATTGCCATGGTACAGGGCATTGATAAAGCCATGTCCTCAGAACTTCTTGAATTTCCGCATGGTGTCATGGGCATGGTGCAGAATCTGGAAGAAGATCATATCGGTGTTGTACTGTTAGGTGATGATTCCGCCATCAAAGAGGGCGATGAAGTACGCCGTACCGGACGTATTGTTGAGGTGCCGGTAGGCGATGCGCTGTTAGGCAGGGTTGTCAATGCGCTGGGACAGCCGATTGATAATAAAGGTGAGATTAAAACAGATAAGACACGTGCCATTGAAAGAGTGGCACCGGGTGTCATGGCCCGTAAGTCCGTATGTCAGCCATTGATGACCGGACTTAAGATTATTGATTCCATGATTCCGATCGGCAAGGGACAGCGTGAGCTGATCATCGGCGATCGTGAAACAGGCAAGACAGCCATTGCAGTGGATACGATTATCAACCAGAAGGGCAAGAATGTTTACTGTATCTATGTTGCCATCGGCCAGAAGGAATCAACGGTTGCCCGTATGGTACAGAAGCTGAAGGAAGCTGATGCCATGAGCTATACGGTAGTAGTCAATGCGTCAGCGGCGGAAAGTGCGCCGATGCAGTATATTGCTCCGTATGCCGGATGTGCCATGGGGGAAGAATGGATGGAACAGGGCAAAGATGTTCTGATCATCTATGATGATCTTTCCAAGCATGCCGTAGCATACAGAACCATGTCGCTGCTGTTGAGAAGGCCTCCGGGAAGAGAAGCTTATCCTGGCGATGTCTTCTATCTGCACAGCCGTCTGCTGGAAAGAGCAGCCAAGCTGTCGGATGAGCTGGGGGGAGGATCTCTTACTGCTCTGCCGATCATTGAGACCCAGGCAGGCGATATCTCAGCCTATATTCCGACCAATGTTATTTCCATTACCGATGGTCAGATCTTTTTACAGACTGATCTGTTCGCATCCGGTGTCAGACCGGCGGTTGATTCCGGCTTATCCGTATCCCGTGTCGGTTCCAATGCCCAGACAAAGGCAATGAAGAAAGTTTCCAGCTCTTTGAAGCTGGATCTGGCCCAGTACAATGAAATGCTGAGCTTTGCCCAGTTCGGCAGCGACCTGGATGCCAATACAAAGAAGATCATCGATCATGGCGCAAGAGTAACGGAACTGCTGAAGCAGCCGCAGTATTCTCCGATGTCCATGGCGGATCAGGTCTTATCCCTCTATATGGCAAAGAACCATGAGATTGATGAAGTGCCGGTGGAAGAAGTCGCTTCCTTTGAAAAGTTCATGCATAAGTTCTTCCATGAAAAGTATGAAGATCTGGTAAAGGAAATTGAAGCCAAGGAAGATATCAGTGATGAGCTGAACGCTAAGCTGCATGATGCCATGGATGAAGCACTGGATCAGTACAGGCTGCTTAAAGGAGCCGCGGCATGACCCAGTCCAGACAGGCATTGCGCACCCGTATCAAATCCGTGAATTCAACCCGTAAAATCACCCGGGCCATGGAGATGATTGCCAATGCCAAGCTGTTCAAACAGAGAACAAAGATGGAAGCTAACCGTGACTATGCGACCCGTCTGCAGGAAACGGTCAATGAGATTGTTTCCAGCAATCCTGATGCTGAATCCATCTATATGAAGAAGAATGATGCCGAAACAGTATTCACGATTGTCTTCGGATCTGATCTCGGCTTATGCGGCGGCTACAATGCCAATGTTCTAAAAGAAGCTGAACAGAATCTGAAGAAAGAGGATCCATGTATTCTCATCGGTACTTCTCTGTACCATGAGATGACGGAGAAGGGTTTCCATCTGGTTAATGAAACGCCCATCTCATCTGATAAGCTGGATTTTTCCATATTAAGAGAATGTGTGGCCCAGGCAGTGGATGCGTATCTGGATGGCAAAGCCGGGAAAGTACAGGTGCTGTATACCCGTTTTGTCAACACCATGACATTTATGCCGGCCATTGATCAATTGCTTCCCTGTGATGTAAAAGCAGAGGTGAAGAAGCAGGATGACAGTCATGTGGAAACACTGTTTGAACCGGATGCGGAAACCATTCTGAATCAGCTCATTCCGATGATGATTACCGATGTAGCCTATTCCAACTGGATGGAAAGCACAACGGCAGAACAGGGCAGCCGCAGAATGGCCATGAAGACTGCAACCGATAATGCCAATGATCTGGCAGATGAACTGCAGCTGGCATATAACAAGGCAAGACAGGCCGCCATTACCCAGGAGATCACCGAAATTGTCGGCGGATCATCGGCGGTATGAGAAAGAAGGTGCATATGAGCAATACAGGTAAGATTGTACAGGTCATCGGACCTGTCGTTGATATCCGCTTCAGTGCAGATGCACTGCCGGCTATCCGCAATGCCATTAAAATTGATAAAGGCGATAGTAAGATGACATGTGAAGTGGCACAGCACATCGGTGATGATGTAGTCCGCTGCATTGCCATGTCCAGTACCGATGGTCTTGTCAGAGGCATGACATGTGAAGATACGGGCGCTCCGATTGAAGTGCCGGTAGGTGATGAAGTATTAGGCAGAATGTTCAATGTGCTGGGTGAGCCGATTGACGGACTTGGACCGGTCCATGCGAAAAAGTACATGCCGATTCACAGAGAAGCACCGACCTTTGCCCAGCAGCAGACAACCTCTGAAATTCTGGAAACAGGCATTAAAGTCATTGATCTGCTCTGTCCTTATGCCAAGGGCGGCAAGATCGGTCTGTTCGGCGGTGCCGGTGTCGGCAAGACTGTTCTGATGCAGGAGCTTATTCATAACATTGCCATTGAACACGGCGGCAGATCCGTTGTGGCTGGTGTCGGTGAAAGAACCCGTGAGGGCAATGACATGTACTACGAAATGAAGAACTCAGGCGTTCTGAAGAACACGGTTCTGACCTATGGACAGATGAATGAATCACCGGGCGCCAGAATGAGAGTTGCCTTAAGTGCTCTGACGATGGCGGAATATTTCCGTGATGAGGAACATCAGGACGTTCTTCTCTTCATCGATAACATCTTCCGTTTTACCCAGGCGGGTTCAGAAGTATCTGCCCTGCTTGGCCGTATGCCTTCAGCCGTAGGCTATCAGCCTACCCTGGCAACGGAAATGGGTCAGCTGCAGGAACGTATTACTTCTACGGATAAAGGTTCCATTACATCCGTACAGGCCATTTATGTTCCGGCCGATGACCTGACCGACCCGGCTCCGGCTACTACCTTCTCGCATCTTGATGCAAGACTTGTTCTGGATCGTTCCATTGCGGCTCTGGGTATCTATCCGGCGGTTGATCCGCTGCAGTCTTCTTCCCGTATGCTGGATCCACTGGTAGTAGGTGAAGAACATTACCGGGTGGCAAGAGAAGTCGTAAAGATTCTGCAGCGTTATAAGGAGCTGCAGGATATCATCGCCATTCTCGGTATGGAAGAGCTTGGCGAGGAAGACCGCAGGACAGTGAACCGGGCCAGAAGAATCCGTAATTTTCTCTCCCAGCCGTTCTCTGTGGCGGAACAGTTCTCCGGTATCCCCGGTGTCTATGTGCCGGTGAAGGATACGGTTCGTTCCTTTGCGGAGATTCTGGATGGCAAGTATGATGATCTGCCGGAACAGGCATTCATGTCAGTCGGTACGATTGAAGATGTCGTCAAGAAAGCAGAGAGTCTCAAATGAGTACGCTGCACGTACGCATTGTGACGCCTAGAGGCATATATAAAGAGTTTGATACCCCGATCCTCAACATTCAGACAACGGAGGGCGATCAGGGCATCCTGCCTGAGCATATGCCCCTTGTCACCATGCTTAAAGTCGGGAAAATGACATCCGATGAGGATGGAAAGAGGGAGATCTATGCGGTCGCCTCAGGTCTGTTCTACTTCCGTGACAACACGGCGGAAATCCTGACGGATGCCATTGAAAACAAAGAGGATATTGATCTGGCCCGGGCTGAAGCAGCCAGGGAAAGAGCAGAGAAACGCCTTTCGAGCAATGATCCGAATATTGATCTCAGAAGAGCACAGACCGCTCTGCAGAAGGCCGTCAACCGGATCAGCATCAAGAGTCAGTAAGCAATGATCAAACGTTATTACCGTTCATTAATTACATTGAAGTATGCGGCGGTTCAGACCATCGCCGCCTTCCTTGTATTCATCTTCGCTTTCATTACGTTTCGTACCGGCAATAAAGCTGCATACTGGGCCGCCGTTGCCAGCGGTCTTTTGTTAGCAGGAGTGATGGTGTATGTGCAGATTGTCAAAGCGCGTATGATCCGTCAGCTTAAGCCGGTGGAACACCTCAACCGCTATTATGATGATGGGGCAGTATTGGGCAGATCGTTCTTTCTGGAGGAAAGGATGCTGTTATGTTCAGATGCCATGCGCATCAAAGAGCGGCCTGTATCTGAAGTGAAGATGATGAAGGTCACACCGTCAGCCAAAGGAAAGTATCTGATCCAGCTGGATGAAGATTTCATTACCGCAGATAACAGACTGCAGGCAGAACGCCTTGCTGCATTTCTGAAAAAAAAGAATCCGGCTATGACACTGGATGGCATAAAGCCGAATGGCAGCGGTGCATTCAGAGAACTGAAAGCAGATTAACGTAAAGCACCTGATAAGGTGCTTTTCTTCTGGCTTACAGGAAAGCAGAGAACAGGGAAAGATCTTGGCACCTGGAAGGTACAGACAAACAGAGAGAAGAAATTTTCTCTTGCTCTGGAAGAGGAAAAGAGAGGACTGGCGGAACTGCTGCCATTAAGGCATGAAAGAATGAGTGCATCGCCATTTGCTTTCTTCCGGGGGTGCTGATGTCATTATTGTCAGTGATCTTGCTGAAGCTGGCACTGCCGGTATCCGGGTACAGGCGTGCGGTGATGCAAATATTGCCAGTTTCGATATCTTTGTCTCACCGGAAGGAAGACTGGTCTTTGATATCTGTGACTTTGATGAAACGATGCCGGTCCCTGTCCTGTCTTCAAGGCAGGCAATTCCTTCCTGCTGGAAAGTACGGCAGAACAGAATGAATATGTGCAGATACAAAATGGAAAGTTCTGTGCACAGGCATGGAATGCGATACAGCAGTTTGTATATATTGCTCTGCATGGCGGGGCACTGCAGCCTGGTAAAAGCAGAGATGAAAGAGTCATGATCGCTTCCTGTACAGACGGTGGATTCCGTATGGTACAACCTGGGAAGAAATGGGCATTGATATGGATCTGTCTCTGGAAGAAAAGATGAAAAAACTGGATGAGAAGTATCAGAAGGAAAATGAGAAATCTTCTGGGAAACTGCCGGATGACTTTCCCGATCTGCCGTTCTGAAGGAATATGGCTATACCCTGGGAAAGTGATAAGAAAAATGTGATTATTAAGCCGTTTTTTAATTATCTGTCCATTGCCTTGCAGCATTCTGTCCTATATCGCTGAGAAATATTTTCAGAATGAAGTGAACCCGCATGAATAAAGACTTTTCCGTGTTTCAGCGGCAGATAAGTGCAGAAAAGCGCCCTTGACAGCGTACATCTCGCCTGCTAGATTGTGTACAATAGATGAGTGTGCAGCGAGGACCACAGCAGTGATCTTCTTTTTGTTTTAGGAAACCAAGCGGGAATCCTCGGCCATTCAATGACCGAGATGAAAGCGTAATTTGTTAATAATCCTTTGACTGTATGTGCTT
>ONOV01000056.1 GCA_900319505.1 uncultured Erysipelotrichaceae bacterium | reverse complement strand
GATGACTTCCGTTCTTTCCAGCGTCTTTGTCTCATGATGCAGATAGCTGACCTTATAGTTTCTTTCCTTGAGATACTCCGTCAGATCCTCGGCCATGCGTACCGTCAGCGTTGTAATAAGCACACGTTCATTGTTTCTGATGCGCTTATCCACTTCCATGCAGATATCATCAATCTGTCCATGGGTCGGACGGACGGAAATCTTCGGATCCAGAAGTCCAGTCGGACGAATGATCTGTTCAACAACATGGTTATTGACTTCATTCAGCTCATAATCACCCGGGGTAGCGGAACAGTAGATGACCTGAGGACGAATCTGTTCAAATTCATCAAAGCGCATCGGCCTATTGTCCAGGGCACTGGGCAGACGGAAACCGTATTCCACCAGGGTTTGCTTACGCTGATGGTCGCCATTGTACATGCCGCGGATCTGCGGCAGAGAAACATGACTCTCATCCACAAACATCAGAAAATCATCCGGGAAATAATCAAACAGATTCCACGGCCTCTGCCCCGGCTTACGGCCGTCGATATGCATGGAATAGTTTTCAATGCCGGCACAGTAGCCGCTCTCTCTTAACGCTTCAAGATCAAACCTTGTTCTCTGTTCCAGTCTTTCCTTTTCCAGTGCCTTGCCTTTGGAGTCAAAATACTTCAGCCTGTCTTCCAGCTCCGCTTCAATCTCATCACAGGCCCTTGCCATCTGTTCCTTTGGCCTGGCATAGCCGGAAGCCGGGAAGATGTTATAGAAAGAGAAAGCTTTCTGAGTCTTGCCGGTCAAAGGATCCACTTCCGTGATACGGTCGATTTCATCCCCGAACATTTCAATCCGGATCACAAACTGATCGGTCCAGGAAGGGGAAAGCTCAATGACATCGCCTCTGACCCGGATTGTACCGCGGGCCGCTTCCATGTCATTGCGGGTGTACTGCAGATCCACAAACTTCCTGAGCAGGGCATTGCGATCATATGTCTCTCCTGTCCGGATGGTCATGAACATGTCTTTATACTGCTTTGGATCGCTTGCCGCATAAATGCAGGCCACCGAAGCCACGACAATCGTGTCATGTCTCTCTAAAAGAGAATTCAAAGCCGATTCACGGAACATATCCAGCTCTTCATTGATGGAAGCTGTCTTTTCAATGTACATGTCATTTTTCGGCATATAGGCTTCCGGCTGGTAGTAGTCGAAGTTTGAAACAAAGAACTCTACCCGGTTATTGGGGAACAGTTCCTTGAACTCACCGTACAGCTGTCCGGCAAGGGTCTTATTGTGCGAGAAAACAAGCGTCGGGCGGTCTACCCGTTCAATAATATTGGCCATGGTAAAGGTTTTACCAGTACCGGTAGCCCCTTCCAGCACCTGTTCCTTTCTGCCTTCTTTCAGGCCTTCCACAAGTTCATTGATCGCCTCCGGCTGATCGCCGGTCGGCCTGAACTTGGATACTAATTCAAAGTGATGTGAATAATCCATTATTGGTTCAATATCTCCATAGCGCGGTTATACTGCGTATCATGTGTCTTTGACATCGTCCAGTCATGCAGAACAGAAGAATAGAGGCTGCTGTAGTCATCATAGGAAAGAATGCCGTCTGAGCTCAGGCTGTGATCTGTTTCATACTGCTTCAGAGCAGTTTCAGTTGCCTTTGAGAAATAGCCGTCCCTGCGGTCAACATCATACCCGAGGTATGCCAGATACTTCTGGGCTGATTTTACCGGATCTGCCACATCATCATACTGACAGGTCTGATCCTCTTTCATTTCTGCGGCAGATGAAGTCAGGGCGTCCGGCAGATCTACTTCTTCATCCGGGGTAATGCCTTTGCCGTTGACCCATTTCCCGTTTTTGGGCAGCCATCTTGCCACCGTGTAATGCAGGGCAGTACCGTCTTTGAAGGTAACGGTCTGCTGAACCGTACCTTTGCCATAGGTCGTATTGCCGACAATGGTGACATCATCCCGGTTCTGTTTCAGTGCCAGTGTCATGACTTCTGCGGCAGAAGCTGTTTCATCATTGACCAGAATCACGATGTTATGGATGTTGGTCAGCTTTCCACCGGCTGCCTTGGTGGTACTGGATGTACCATCCGCAAATTCTTCCTTCAGTACCGTATCGCCTTTATCGATGAAAAGAGAAGCCAGGGCCTGGACGGATTCAAGATAGCCGCCGCCGTTATTGCGAAGATCCAGAATCATACTGACGCTGTCCTTATCCCCGATGAGACTTTCCAGTTCACTCTTTGTATCTGAAGCGGTATCCTGACCGAACTGATACAGCTGCAGATACACCGTGTCATCATCGGCCATCTCCGCCTTGACGGTATCGGATACTTCCTTGCGCTTCATCGTAAAGTCGACTTCCCTGCCATCCCGTTCTGCCGTCACGGTGACACTGGTGCCTTCTTTTCCGACAATCAGCTTGCGTACAGCAGAGAAAGCCATGCCTTCAATCCGCCTGCCGTCTACTGCTCTTAAGATATCACCTGCCATCATTCCGGCTTCTTCAGCCGGGGAGTTGGGAATGACCCGGGTAATGACAAAGGTATCTGAACTTGTATCCACTTCCACCCCGATCCCGGTATAGCTGCGGTTGATGGAATCGGTGAAGGAATCAGATTCTTCCTTGGAAAAGTAGGCCGTATGAGGATCTTCATCATTGGTGGTGATGCCGGTCAATGCCTGATCTGTCAGCCTCTGATCAATATCATCAATGTCCCCGGCAAAATACCAGTCATTTTCCATGATATCAAGCACCGTATCAATCTTATCGCCGGAGGAAGAGCCGAAGAAACTGTGCAGGATCTGCCTGAGCTGCATCGTTCCTTTCATCGGCAGCACACTGCCTCCGATCCACCCTACACTCAGCGTTACGGCAATCACACAGATCATGATAATGATCTGACGGCGGTTTTTTTTCTTCTCAGGCTTTTTCTGCTTCTCATCCTTATGCATAAAGGATATTTCTGTTGTGGCACTCTGCCTGCTCTCATCCATACCTGGTTCCTTCTTTCCAAAAAAACCCGGGCAAGCCCCGGGTCCCTGTCTTCTACTGCATCAGCGCTTCCATCTCAGATATCTTGTGACCGAAACATAAGAACCGATCAGACCGACCAGTACGCCTACGATCAATAATCCCACGCACAGATACAGCGACATCGGCAGCGGCTGAATCAGCTTCAGTACCGCACTGATGATATAGCCTCCGGTACGCTGATAAATATACCGGTAGCCGTAATAGGTTGCCGCAATCGGTATGATGGCCCCCATGACACCGATGATAATGCCTTCTACCACAAAGGGAGAACGGATGAAATGGTTGGTTGCACCGACTGATCTTTCAATCGTGATTTCATCCTGTCGGGCATAGATGGTCAGTTTGATGGTGTTCTGGATCAGGAATACAGCCAGAATCGTCAGGCCCAGGACAAGAATCGATCCGCCCCGGCGGATGGCATTCATGACTCTGACCATCATCTCTGTGGAAGTGCCGCCGTAATCGACTTCATCCACACCTTCCATCTTGGATATGGTACTTGAGATTTCCTGCAGCTGCTTGCCGTCTTCCAGTTCTACATAGAATGCGTCATGCATCGGATTATCCAGTCCCATCCCTTCCAGACTCTGCTTTGTATCCCCACTCCGGGAATCCTTATAGAACTGCCACTCTTCATCCTTGGAATAGAACTTGATATTCTTCACCCCATCCAGCGCTGCAATCTGCTGGCGCAGGGCATCTTCCTCTTCCTTGCTGTCATGATCCCAGCTGACCTGCACGTAAATCTCCATGCCCTCTTCCACATTCTGGGTAAAGTTGTTGATATTCATCATGACAAGGGAAAAGATCGAAATCAATAACAGCGTAACCGTAATGGCAATGGCGCTGGAAAGCGCCATGGCAAAATGACGGCCGACGCCGTGAAAACCTTCTTTGATACTTCTACTGATCATGCTGGACATAACCTCCTTCGGCAAGATCCGCCACGATATGACCGTGTTCCAGAACAACCGTACGTCTGCGGTATGTATTGACCAGCGTCAGATCATGGGTGACCATCAGGATCGTTGTGCCGTAATCATCGTGAATTTTCTGCAGCAGCAGCATGATGTCATCGGATTTGGCCGGGTCAAGGTTGCCGGTCGGTTCATCCGCAATCAGCACTTTCGGCCGGTTGGCAATCGCTCTTGCGATCGCAACACGCTGCTGCTGGCCGCCGGAAAGCTCGTGCGGAAAAGCCCCTGCCTTATCACTCAGACCGACTTCCTCCAGCACTTCTATGACTCTTCTCTTTACATTTTTCTTCTTGAGATTCATGACTTCCAGTGAATACCCGACATTCTCCGCCACCGTCTTCTGCGGCAGCAGCTTGTAATCCTGGAAGACAACTCCGATATTGCGGCGGTAGATCGGCACCTGCCTGTTCTTCAGTGTACCGACATCAATACCGACCACCTTCACAGTTCCCTTGGTTGGCACAAGTTCCCCGTCAAGCAGTTTGATCAGCGTGGACTTACCGGATCCGGTCGGACCGATAATGTAAATGAATTCCCCCTGATCCACTTTGAGGTTGATATCATACAGGGCAGACGTCCCTGTTTTATAGCGCTTGTATACGTGAGTGCATTCTATCATTGCGACCTCCGTTTCAGAATACGAAAGCATTGTAGCATATTACTGTATTTTTACTGAACAAGATTTAGATGCGGGTCGTCACCGGGTTGGAGAAACCTTCCCCATGCATATCACTGGCATCTGTGGTAATCACAAAGGCCTTATCATCAAATTCATGGATAATATCCAGCAGTTTTCCATACTGTCTTTCACTGACCACACACAGCACAACCTTTGTATGCATGCCCGAATAACCGCCTGTTCCATCTAATAAGGTGACACCCCGGTCCAGCTCCCGCTGGATGGTAGAAGTGATCTCCGGCCACTTCGGCGAAATAATTGTGACATTCTTGGCATGGCCCTGGCCGGCATACAGCACCCGTCCAACCGCAAAAGACGACGCAAACACGGATAAAAGACCAATCAGCGCCGCATCCACACTGTAAGCCATAATGCCAAGCAGTACCGTACAGCCATCCACAATCATGACCATATAGCTGATCCTGACATGAAATACCTTGGCCAGAATCATGGTCGGAATATCCACCCCGCCCGTACTGGCACCTGTACTCATGACTAAGCCGATGCCAATGCCGCCAAGAATACCGGCATAGATCGAAGCAACAGCCGAAGGGACATTGGTTGCCGGTACAATGAAATGACAGAGCGTTGTAAACACCGGATACAGGATGGTGGAAAGAAGACTGTCCAGCACAAACTGCTTTCCCAGAATCACTAAACCCATTAAGAAGAAGCCTACCGTCAGCACATTGGCAAAGATCGTCTTATCAATGTGGAAGAAAGGTTCCAGGGCAACCGCAATACCGGCTACACCGCCGGAGAGAATGTTATATGGAATAATAAACATTTCAACCGATACAGCCAGCAGAAATGTACCTGCTGCTATCTTTAAAATACGTATTGTTTTCTTTCCCATGGCTAAGATTATAGCATGGAAGGATAGAATCTGTTATGATGGCTGGCATGAGAAAACGTACGGTTATCTTATGGACAGTCACGATTGTCTACACGTTTCTGATCTTCAGCAACTCCCTGCAGAACGGCACTTCCTCCGGAAACCTGTCTGAAAAAGTGACATTTTTCTTATTGAAATATGTCCACGCTGCCGGCTTCTCCATTTCCTTTGACCTGTTTCACCACTATGTTCGAAAGCTGGCCCACTTTTCGGAATACTTCCTGCTTGCCGTACTTGTACTGACCGCCGTCCATCTCACCATGAAACAGAAGAAATACATCCCGCTGCTTTCCTTCTGGCTTCTTGTTCCATGCATGGACGAAACCATCCAGCACTTCATCCCCGGCCGTTATGGCTCTTTCCATGATGTACGCATTGATATGGCCGGCTATCTTACCGGTCTGCTCTTTACAAGAATGCTCATCCTGGTAATTCAGGATATCCATAAGCATCTGAAACAAAAGGAACGGCGCTGATCCAGCTCGTTCCTTTCCTGTCACACTGCTTTCCGTATAATTCAAGCCCTTTTTTCAAGGTCTGCTGTACATATTGCACATTCTGTACACTACTTTCTGGTAATATCTGCCGTAATGCCGTCTGTCAGTCTTAACAGATCATCCGGCTTTACTTCCACCTGCGTACCGATCCT
>ONOV01000022.1 GCA_900319505.1 uncultured Erysipelotrichaceae bacterium | reverse complement strand
TTATCTTCGCAGCAGTGATCATCATGATCATCGTGACGCTGAAACAGCAGCGATTCCATGAAAGAGGCACTGCTGCGGATGAGAGAAACCGCATGGACTATGGTGAACCGGTAAAGTCGCTGTATACCAGTAAACCGCTGATTACCCTGCATGAGCACATTGATGTAACGGATAACAATGACAATATACTCTACACCAGTGATACAGCCATTGTTTCCCTGCATGATCATACGGTGGTTAAAGATGCGGAAGGAAAAGAAGTGGCGGACATCAGCCGTAAGATCTTTTCCCTTCATGAAGTGAGAAACGTCCAGATGGCCGATGGAACAGCATTTACTCTTTCCAATGAACTGTTTCATATCATCAAAGATGTAACCAATATTGAAGGGCCTGGCTGGCAGCTGTCAGGCAATATCCTGCAGATGAACTTTGTCATCAGGGATGAGAAGGGAAAAGTACTTGCCGTCATCGGACAGAAGGCGATGTCTCTGCATGATAAGTATTCCATTGATCTTTATGACATCGAACATATGGATATCATTGTGGCAATTGTCATCGCTCTGGAACATATGATCACAGACCGTGAGACGGCCGGTAATTCGACAGCGGGCAGTGCCAATGGATAAGCTGAAGTGGAAGAAAGTGGGAAGCGAACACGTCATTCAGGATGAGTGGATCGACTTTCGCAAAGAAACCTACGAACTGCCGGATGGTACCGTATCCGGACCATACTATGCTTTTTCCAGGAAAAGCTATGCGGTTATTGCGGCTGTGGATACAGAAGGAAAGTTTCTCTGTGTTCGACAGTACCGTTATGGCATCAGCGAAGTGACCTGTGAGTTTGCGGCCGGGGGAATTGAAGTGACAGGACACAGGCCGAGCGAAGCGGAAGCACTGCATGCTGCAAAGCGTGAACTGAAGGAAGAAACAGGATATGTTTCTGATACATGGAAACATCTGCTGACCATTCCTTCCTCTGCTACCATGAATGATGACTATGCCTATATCTATCTTGCTCTGAATTGTCATCGTGTTTCAGAACAGAAACTGGATGCGACAGAGTTTCTCAATGTGGAAACATATACGGAAAAAGAACTGGAAGAGATGATTCAGACGGGAAAGTTCCAGCAGGCTGTTCATGTCCTGGCTTATGAACTTGTTTGCAGAGAACTGTATCGCTGATAAAGGAAAGCCGCTGAGCACATCAGCGGCTTGTTTTGTCTCTGTATACAGGATATCTGTTCTGATCTGCTTCAGTTATCCGGCGGATGATATGACAGGGCACACCGGCCGCAATCACACTTTCCGGTATATCCCGGCTGACAACACTGCCCGCCGCAATGATGGTATCGGAGCCGATTGAAACACCGGGCAGGATAGTGACATTTGCCCCGATCCACACATTATCACCGATATGGATGGGCAGGGCGATTTCCAGGCCTTTGATCCGCTGGGCGGCGTCAAGGGCATGTCCGGCGGTTGTGATGACACAGTTGGGAGCGATAAAAACATTATCGCCGATGGTGACGTGGGCGCCGTCCAGGATGGTCAGGTTATGATTGCTGTAGAAGTTGGCGCCCAGGGTGATGTTGGTTCCATAGTCACAATAGAAGGGCTGGGTAATAACCATGCTCTGGCTGTCCGGGATGATCTGTTTCAGTAATGTATTCTGTCTTTCATGGTCACTGGGACGGGTATTGTTGAAAGCAAAGCAGAGATCGGCACATTTTTCCCGTGCTGTGACAATCTCCCTGTCATAACTGGCATCATATAGAAAGCCTGCCTGGGCTTTTTCCCATTCTTTCATCTGTAACTCCTTTATCACGATATGACTGTCTTATCAGTAAAAAGAAAATCCGGGTGATGCCGGATCTGTATTATTTCAGTGTGATGAGGTCGTACTGTCTTGTGCCAAGGCCGATTTCTTCGCCATGTTCAAGGGTCTCTTTCCATCTGACATTGGGATTGGAATCCATGAAGTGGTCATGGTGGCAGTGCCAGTCAGGCTTGGCAAGGTTGTCGCCTAATTGTGAGTTGCGGATCGGCTCTGCCTTCTGACAGAGGTCGACACAGGCCTGGTCCAGCGCTATGGGGTCACTGGATGCCAGCATGCCGATATTGGGCAGGATCGGGGCATCATTCTCACCATGGCAGTCGCAGTTAGGAGAAACATCCGTAATCAGAGAGATGTGGAAGCACGGTCTGCCGTCACATACAGCCTGGGAATATTCCGCAGTCTTCCTGCAGAGAATTTCATTGGCATCCCAGTTGTCATTTTCAATGGCATCAAATGAGCAGGCGCCGATGCATCTGCCGCATCCCTTGCAGAGATCCGGATTGATCCAGGCTTTGCCGGTATCGTAGCTGATGGCATCTGAACCGCATTCTCTGGCACATCTATGGCAGCCGCGGCATTTTTCGGTAATGACATGAGGCTTGCCGGCGTTATGCTGCTGCATCTTGCCGGCTCTTGAACCGCAGCCCATACCGATATTCTTCAATGTACCGCCAAAGCCGGTGGATTCATGGCCCTTGAAGTGAGTCAATGATATGAATACGTCCGCATCCATGATGGCATGTCCGATATAGGCTGTTTTACATAGCACACCATTGCGGACCGGCACTTCAATATCATCTGTTCCTCTTAAGCCGTCACCGATGATGACCGGACAGCCGGTTGTCATCCAGTTGAAGCCGTTGACCTCCGCATTATAAAGATGGTCAATGGCTTTTTTGCGATAGCCGGGGTAGAGGGTGTTGCAGTCGGTCAGGAAAGGCTTGCCGCCCAGTTCCCTGACGACATCCGCTACAGCTTTTGCATAATTGGGACGCAGGTAGGCAATGTTGCCCATTTCACCAAAATGCATCTTGATGGCAACAAGTTTTCCATCCATGTCGATGTTTCCAATGCCGGCTGCCCTGATGAGCGTCTGCAGTTTGGCAGGCAGCGGTACACCGATTCTGGTACGGAAGTCAGTAAAGTACACTTTTGCTTTTTCCATGAGAATGTCCTCTTTTCAGCTGACGATATTATAACAGGTCGTTTTCCTCTTTTAACAGCCGGTCAAGATCCTGTATGGCCTGCAGCTGTTTTTCCACATGTATGGCATGCATGCCAAGCTTTTCTGCAGTCTTTACATTGGCTGGGGAATCATCCAGGAAGACAGAATCAGCCGGGTTCAGAGCATACTGATTCAGTAAAAGGTTATAGATAGCCGGATCGGGTTTAAGCAGATGCACATCACAGGAGAAGATGCCGCCGTCAAACAGATTGAGTACGGACAGTTCATTCTTCCATGTTCTGGCCCGCATGGCGGTGCCGTAGTTGCTCAGATAATAGAGAGAATAGCCTTCTTTATGCAGTCTTGAAATCCAGGGAGCTGTGGCGGCAGGAAGGGTGATGAAACCATTGATGTGGTCAAAGAGAAAACGGATTTCCTTTTCCAGGGCAGGCTCTTCCTGCAGAAAGGACTGAATCATCTCTTCATCTGTCTTACTGCCTGTATCTATTTCATACCATCTGCCTGATTCAAACAGGGCTTTATACAAGCGGGCTGCCCTCTCTTTGTCAAATACGGCATAAATATAATCCTCAGGATGGAACAGCGTCAGTACATTGCCGATATCGAAAATAATATTGCGGATCATGATCGTCTCCTTATAGAGCAATATTATGACAGAAAAATCGTATTGTGTGTATTTTTGAGCTTTGATACAATACTGTAAGAGGTTTCAGATTATGAATCATATAGAGATCATTGATGTAAAGGAACGGGTAGAAGCGCTGAATGAACAGAATGCGGCTGATGTCCGTGCTTATATAAAAAGAAAGAAAGTATACCTGGTCAATGTCATGTCTTCTCCCGGGGCCGGCAAGACGACAACCTTAGTGCGTACGATCAACGGCCTGAAGGAGAAGTGGCGCATTGCGGTCATGGAAGCGGACGTTGATTCCTCGGTGGATGCCAGAACCATTCAGGTGCTGACCGGAGCCAAGGTTATCCAGCTTCATACCGGGGGCAGCTGCCACATGGATGCCGGCATGACGATGGAAGGTCTGATGACCATGGGAATTGATGATGTGGATGTGGTCTTTCTTGAAAATGTCGGCAATCTTGTCTGTCCGGCGGAGTTTGATGTCGGGGCTGATCTGCGGGTGGAAATTCTGAGTGTGCCGGAAGGCGATGATAAGCCGCTGAAGTATCCGCTGATGTTCAGAAGAGCAGATGTTGTCATTGAGAACAAGATGGATGCCATCAAGGTGTTTGACTATGATCCGGCCAAGGCAGAAGAAAGAATCAGAGCGCTGAATCCGGACTGTGTGTTCTTTGCGATTTCTGCGCTGAATGGCGAAGGATTCAGCAGCTGGATTGACTATCTGAATTATAAGATTGCGGAGAAACTGAAATGAAGATCATTGAACTGCATGAAAGTGTGACCGCATCCAATGACCGTGATGCGGATGAAATCAGAAAGAAAATGAAGGAACAGGGGGTTCTGCTCATCAATCTGATGAGCTCACCCGGTTCCGGCAAGACGGTACTTCTCAGTGCAACGATTCAGGCGCTGAAGGATAAGTATAAGATCGGTGTCATGGAAGCGGATATTGAATCGGATGTGGATGCCAGGCACATTGAAGCATTGGGGGCAGAAAGCATTCAGGTTCATACCGACGGCATGTGTCATATGGACGCCGGCATGACAGAAGAAGCACTGCATAACATGAAAGAGAAGAATGATCTGATCTTTCTGGAAAATGTCGGCAATCTGATCTGTCCGGCAGAATTTGATACCGGAGCAGGAAAGAATGTCATGATTCTGAGCGTACCGGAAGGGGACGACAAGCCATTGAAATATCCGCTGATGTTTCAGAAGAGCGATGTGCTGATTATATCCAAGATTGATACCATGACGTATTTTGATTTCAATCTGGAACGCTGTCAGAAATATGCAAGAGAACTCAATCCTGATATTGCCATTTTCCCGCTTTCTGCAAAAACAGAAGAAGGCATGGCGGAATGGACGGACTGGCTTGAAAGCACACTGAAAGAGTGGCGGAAATAAACAGGAGATAAAAAAGATAATGAAACCGCAGAAAAACAGAATGGTAAATGAGAACGATTATGTTCTCCCCAAGGACTATGTGTACCCGGACAAGGAGAAGCTGAGACTTCTGATCCGGCTGGCCGGCATGATCACCGACCGCTATGTTGCCCGCTATACCCATACCATCCAGCCTGATGATCCGGAGGTATGGTGCCTGGATGAAGTGCTGACCAAGCAGGAGGTACGGGTGATGCTGAGCTTTAAAAAGACAAGAACCAATCTGGATCTGTCCGAAGTGGCTAAGCGCAATCATCTGACCGAGAAAGATGCCAGGGAAATCCTGGATCACTTATGCTGGATTGGCTGTGTTGAGACAAACCGTGAAAATGAAGATCATCATATCCAGTATGATGTGCCGATCTTTGTGCCGGGCATTGCCGAATTCATGGTCATGAACAAACAGCTGGTCGAAGAACATCCGCATATCATTTCCTTCTTCAACTACATGACCCAGATGCCGCTGGAAGGCATCACGCCGATGGTACCGCTGGGCGGTGCCGGTATCGGCATGCATGTCATTCCGGTGGAAAAGGCCATTGAAACGGAAAATGAATCCGTTCCGGTGGAACATATCTCCCACTGGCTTGATAAGTATGATGGAAAGATTTCCGTTGGTGTCTGTACATGCCGGCGCCAGCAGACCATGCGCAATGAAGGCGATGGTGAAATCGAACAGGAATGCTGCATCGGTTTCGGTGACCTGGCGGAATGGTGTGTCAATACCGGCCGGGGCCATTACATCACAAAGGATGAAGCGCTTGAGATCTGTGAAAGAAGTGAGCGCCATGGCTTTGTCCATCAGACTACCAATATCGACGGGGAAGATAAGATTGTGGGACTGTGCAATTGTGCCCCTGGGGTATGCAATGCCATCCGTACTTCCCAGCTCTATAACACCCCGAACATGTCACGCAGTGCATATCGGGCCCATGTGGATCATGATAAGTGTGTTGCCTGCGGCAAGTGCGTGGAGGTATGTCCGGTCGGGGCGGCCAAGCTCGGTCAGAAGCTCTGCACAAAGCACGGAAGGATGGAATATCCGCTTTCCCCGCTGCCGGATGAAAGAAGAATGACGGCAGATGACTGGAATATTCATTACCGTGAGGATGCCAAGATCAACTGCTATGAGACAGGCACTGCACCATGCAAGGCAACCTGTCCGGCTCATATTGCCGTGCAGGGCTATATCCATATGGCCGGGGAAGGCAAATATCTGGAAGCACTGAAGCTCATCAAGCAGGATAATCCGTTCCCGGCGGTATGCGGTGCTGTATGCAACAGAAGATGTGAGGATGAATGTACAAGAGGCACGATTGATGCGCCGATTGCCATTGATGAAATCAAGAAGTTTGTCGCGGCAAAAGAGCTGAATGAAAAGGAAAGATACATTCCTCTCTGTGAAACGGATCATGGCGGCTTCTGGGGGCCTGACTATAAGATGGCTGTCATCGGTGCCGGTCCGGCCGGCATGTCATGTGCCTATTACCTCAGAGAAAGAGGATATGATGTCACGGTCTTTGAAAAAGAGAAGAGACCGGGCGGCATGTTAATGAATGGAATTCCGAGCTTCCGTCTGGAAAAAGATGTCCTGGAAGCTGAAATCGATGTGCTGAAGCAGATGGGTGTTGAATTCAGATGCGGCGTGGAAATCGGCAGAGATTTCACCATTCAGGATCTTCGCGACCAGGGCTATAAGGCCTTCTATCTTGCCATCGGTTTACAGGGCGGCCGTAAAGCCGGTGTACCGGGTGAAAATGCAGAAGGTGTGGAATCCGGTATTTCCTTCCTGCGGCGCGTGAATCAGGATCATACCATTCGCCTGCATGGCGATGTTGTGGTAGTCGGCGGCGGCAATGTTGCCGTTGATGTTGCCAGAACAGCAGCCCGTATCACAGATGGCAGGGTAACCATGCTCTGTCTGGAACAGAGAGCAGAAATGCCGGCTGCGGAAGATGAAGTCAAAGAAGCAGAGGCAGAAGGCATTCAGGTACTGAATGGATGGGGACCGAAGGAAGTCAGAGAAGAAAATGGTAAGGTAAATGCCATTGTCTTCAGGAAATGCACGCAGGTCAAAGATGAAACCGGACGTTTCAACCCGCAGTACAAAGAAGACGAAACCATTACGATTGCCTGTGAGAATGTGCTGCAGGCCATCGGTCAGTCGGCCGAATGGGGCACGATTGCTGAGGATGAGAAGATTGAACTTGGCCGGGGCAGATGTGCAGCGGCTGATCCGATCACTTTCCAGACATCCGTACCGGATATCTTTGTCGGCGGTGATATCTATCATGGAGCCAGATTTGCCATTGATGCCATTGCTGAAGGCAAGCTTGCCAGCGAATCCATGCACAGATATGTTCATCCGGGGCAGTCACTGACCATTGCCCGCGATCTGCGTCAGTTCAATGAACTGAACAAGGATGATATTGAAATTGAATCCTATGATACGGCAAAGCGTCAGGCGCCGGGCATACGCAAAGTGGATGATCCGTTTGCTGATAACCGTCTGCCGTTTACCGAAGAGCAGGTCAGAACAGAAGCCCACAGATGCCTTGGCTGCGGTGCCACAACTGTGGATGTCAACCGCTGCATCGGCTGCGGGTTATGCACGACCAAGTGTGAGTTTGATGCGATTCATCTGAGCCGTGATCTGCCGGATGCGACAAGAATGATCAGGGCAGAAGACAAGATGAAGCTGATCGCCCCGTATGCGGCAAAGCGTGAAATGAAGATTCTGCTTCATGCAAAGAAGAAATAATGCATGAAATGGGAATTGTCACCCATGTCGCAAAGACACTGGATGAGATGGCACCGCAGTACGGTATTACAAAGTATGGTTCCGTTACGCTGCAGGTAGGCGAAGTCAGCGGAATAGTTACAGATCTTTTTACTGACTGCTGGAATTATTTCCGTCTGAAACATCCCTTATTGAAAGACTGTGAACTGAAGATGGAAATCACCCCTGCAGTCACATTCTGCGGCGATTGTGAGAAGACATATTCAACCGTGAAATACGGAAGAGAATGCCCGTACTGTCATTCCGGCAATACATGGCTGCTGACAGGCAATGAATGCATCATCAAGGAAGTAGAAGCAGAAACAGAGGAAGAGCAGTGAAAGCTGTTCTTCTTTTCATCTGTATCATTCAGACGCATATGAATCGGCTGGCCGCTATGTAAACGCAGTTTTCCATGTGTTCATCCTTTCGGCAGAGGGGATAATTGCGCAGAAGAGCACTTGCAGCCCATGGAAAGAAATACTATAGAACAGACAAAGTACATGGTGTATCAGTTCTGATGAATGTGCACTGGCCGCAAGGTGCTGCGCGGTCAGAATTGGACATGGTACAGATAAGACCATCGCTGGCGGATGGATGTTCGGAGTTATCTGAACGAACTGATCTGTTCCATGGATGACTGCAGCCAGGCGGAAGCATCGCTGGCAGATATGTGCTGACATCCGGATCACAGCTGATCCATTTTCTGAAAGCAGAAGCAGGTGCTTCTGTTTTTTTGTAAAAACGGCAGGAAGAGAAAGTGAAGATTCCATGAACCATTATGTTAATTCTGTCGGAAGCAGAAAAGGCAGAAAAAAAACGTATCGTCTGATCTGACGATACGTTTCATTCTGATTACTGGGAGAAAGGGGATTGTATATCACAGATGAGCTCTCTCATCTGACGGTTATAAATATAACGGGTGAAGGTGAAAAGATACTGCCCTGAGGGTGAAGAAAAGCTGAAGCTTTGGGAAAGAAAAGCTCATCCGCAGGGGGATGAGCCTGTGTGATCATGATCACTCTCTTCTCAATGCTTCAATCGGATCCAGGTTGGCGGCTTTATGGGCCGGCAGCAGACCGAAGATAATACCGATGGCCATGGAAAACAGAACAGCGAGTAAGCTGGCCGGCCAGGAGATGGAGGCCGGGGTGCCGTTGAGCAGAGAGATGATCTTGGCTAAGAGAATACCGGCAATCACACCGAGCACACCGCCGATGCTGGTCAATACAACCGCTTCCGTCAGAAACTGACGCATGATGACTCTCTTACGGGCACCGATGGCTTTTTTCAGACCGATCTCACTTGTTCTTTCAGTAACTGATACAAGCATGATGTTCATGACGCCGATGCCCCCGACTAGCAATGAGATCGCCGCAATCCATATGAGCATCATATTGGTAGACTGGGAGAGCTGCTGGATCTGTCGCGCCTGTTCCATCAGATCCTGGGCTTTGTATGTGACTGCGTTTGTGGAATCGGAAGAAGTGGATGTGATGGTCGTATTGAGAATGGTTTCTGCTTCCTTTCCGATGGATGTCATGCTTTTGGTGCTGTCGGCGCGTATCAGGATATTTTCCGGCTCATCATACTGATAGGCAATGGGCCAGGTGGAAGAAGTGATATAGACACTGCCGCCGCTTTGATCAGAATTGTAGGTGTAGTAGTCTGAAATGGTTTCAATGACCGGTTCATAGGTGCTGCGGGCTGCACAGGTACCGATGATGACATAGGGAACACTGTGAATTTCAATGGTCTTTCCGATGCAGGAAGCTCCTTTGAAGAGGACTCTGGCTGCTCCATCATCAAGTACTGCAACCTTATGGTACTTCTTCACATCCTCAGCTGAGATGCCCCGGCCGGCAGTGATCTTCATATCTGCCGCATTCAGATAGTTCTCATCCACACCAAGTACATTGCCATTGGAAAGATTGGCATTCTGATAATAGACGCCATTGTATTCCGTACGCTTTGTATACTTTGCGGCATCTTCAACGTGATCAATCTGCTTCAAAGAATCCATTGTGTCATCACTGACCTGATGTACCCCAGCCGGCAGACCGGAAGACATGTCATAGTCATAATCGTTCTGATACAGGACAACATTGACATTGTTGGAACCGGAACCGATCAGATTCTTCTGGATCTGATCATTGGTTCCTTTGATGGTGGAAACAATGGCAATGATGGCTGCAATGCCGATGATAATGCCGAGCATCGTCAGAAAGGAACGCATCTTATGCGAAAGAATGCCTTTCAGGGATAAACGTATATTCTCACCCATAGAAATCCTCCATACTTCCTTTCTTTGTCTTCGCGCCTTCCTTTGTCCTGCGTCCATAGGGGAAGGCAATGGCATCATCCTGGGAAAGACCGGAAGTGATTTCATAATCACTGCCCCAGTAGATACTGCCGACTTCCACATTCTGTTTCTTCAGTTTTCCGTGATCATCTTTCATGACGTAATATCTGCCGTTTCCATAGCGGACAAAGGCATTGGAAATCACGATATCACTGCCGGTATCCGTCTGTAACGGACTGACGCCAAGCAGAGAAGAAGCGCTCAGGCTGTTCTGCTCATTGATCTCTGCATAGACCGGATACCAGGAGACATTGGGATTGCCGTCATTGTACTGATCCACGTCTGAAGCAGGGGTGTCATCGACACTTGTTACCGTGGCGGTATAGGAAGAACCGTCATTATAATCCGTGACATTGAGCTCTGTGCCCTGCTGGACCTGATCCAGCATGAGTTCGGAAACATAGGTGCGGATGGTTGTACCGCCGCTGGAAGCGACAGTGAGAAAAGCGGTACCGTCCTTGGGTCGGTTTTCGGGATCGGATACTTTGGTAACCGTACCGTCTGTTCTTGCTCTGACAATACCATCGTTCAGCGAGTCTTTCTGCACCTGCAGCTCAAGCTGTGCCTTGCGCAGGGCAATGTCATCGTTTCTTACGGTGTGCTGCTGTTCTTTGATGGCCTGGGCCAGTTCAGCAGCCGTGTAGGACGAGCCGTTATCAGACTCTGTTTTCTCGATGGTTTCAACCGGTGCTTCTTCTGTTTGCGGATCGGCAGAAACAGCGTGGTGGGTCAGGATAGACCAGGCGTCGCTGTCATCACAATCCATAAGCAGGGAACATCTGATATTCCATTCTGAGACAAGTTCATCCGGATTGACGATGTTGTTTTCATAAATGCGGAAAGAGACATAACTGTCAGAACCCTGCAGGGCATTGAAGAAGGATCCGTATACCACGGCATCCTCTGTGACGACAAAGACATAGGGATGATCCTTCGTACCGTACTGTCCGGTTTCATCCGTGACATACTGGGGATGATCAGAAGAAAGCGAATCCGCATCCACAGCGTTCCAGGCATCGTCTGTCTGGGTTTTACTGATGGCCGGTGTGACTGAAGGTGCAGGCGTGGGGGCTGTTTCAGGTTCAACCGTGGGGATGATGGAAGGGGCGGTATGCTGCAGCTTTGTCAGTCTGCTGCGGTCAGCGTTCAATGTATTTTCGGCCTGTTCCACCGCCAGCTGTTTTTTGGCATAGGAAAGCTGCAGACTGGTGACATCATAGGCCAGCAGCGGATCGCCGGCTTTGACCTGATCGCCCTGTTTGACATAGACTTCCTTGATGATGTCGCTGCTTGAAGGGTAGACAGACTGGCTGCTTGCCTGATACACCGTGCCGGTAGAAGAAACGGCATCGTCCATCATGCCGCCGGAGGAAAGATCGGAAACAGCTATGACCGCAACGCCATTGGCGGATCTGCTGCGCCAGCTGACAATGCCGGCAGAAGCCGCCGCAAGGCAGACAATGGGAATGATGATCTTTCTTTTCTTCATTGTGCGCCTCCTTTTCTGTTTTCGATGATTTCACCATCGATGATGTGGAGTGTCTGATCCGCATTGGCCGCAACCGAGGCGTCATGGGTGATCATGACAATAGTGACCCCCTGTTCCTTGTTGAGCTGGCGGAACAGTTTCATGACCTGCTTTCCGCTGGCCTGATCAAGGGCGCCGGTAGGTTCATCCGCCAGAAGAATACGCGGGTGGTTGATCATGGCCCGGGCGATGGCAACCCGCTGTTTCTGGCCGCCGGAAAGCTGAGAAGGGCGGAAGGAAGTGCGGTCGGCAAGACCCACGGCTTCCAGTCCCTGACGGGCTCTTTCTTCTCTTTCGGCCTTTGGCACACCCGCATAGATCAGCGGCAGCGCTACATTCTCCAGCGCCGTCTCACCGGGCAGAAGGTTGAACGTCTGAAACACAAAACCGATTTTATTGAGTCTGACATCACTCAAGGCATCATCATTCATTTTTGATACATCTTCGCCATCCAGCAGATATGTACCGGAATCAAACCGGTCAAGACAGCCGATGATATTCATTGTGGTGCTCTTGCCGGAACCGGAAGGTCCCATGATGGCAATGTAGTCGCCTTTCTCTACGGACAGGGAAACATTCTTCAATACCGGCACCTTCATATCGTCCGAACCATAGCTCTTACAGATGTCCTTCAGTTCCAGTATCATGATGCACTCCCGACGCCGGCTGTTTCCTGAGCTGCGGCACCTTCTTTACAGGTATCATCCGGCCAGGCAATGGCATCCTTTTCAGATAAACCGTCTTTGATCTGTACCGTGCCCTGATCCTCATCCTTTTTGCCTGTGGTGACTTCAGTCTTATGCAGTTTATTGTTTACGCTGACCCAGACATACGTTTTACCATCTTCTGTAACAAGGTAGGAAGAATCCAGCCAGATGCCGTCCTTCTGCGCGGTCTGACCGACATCCGGTTCAATATAGACATGCTGGCCGAGCATCAGGCCTTCGGAGGAAGACAGGGAAACATAGAACGGATATTTTGAAGCTTGATTGGACGTGTCGGTACCATCTGTACTGGCAGTAGCAGAAGGCTCGGCATCTACCTGGGATACAGTGCCGGACCAGGTTCTGCTTTCATCATTGCGGGCCCGGATAATCACGCTCTGACCGCTGGTGATGGTGCCGACAGAGACTTCATCCAGCATGCCTTTGACCTTGAGATCACCGCTTTCCGTAATGGAGACGATCGGGATGGTATTGCCGCCGGTATCTGTACCGCCGTCAGGATTAACGGCCTTGACCGTACCGTCAACGGTGCTCTTCACGGAAGCACTGTCGATTTCCTTCTGGTAATTGGCTATATCGTTCTTCTTGGATTCAATATCATACTGATCGGAACGGATCTCGCTCTGCTTGGACTGGATTTCCGTTGTGTAATTGAGCCTGTCATCACCTGTGGCAGAAGCCAGCTGGCTGTTGAGTTCAGCGATCTGATCATTCAGGGCGCTGATATCACTGTTCAATTGTTCAATATCCAGATTGGTACTGGCAATGTTCCTGGATGCTTCACTGGTATCATAGGTGAACAGCACATCATCCTTATGGACGGTCTGGCCTGCCTGGACATTGATGGAGACGATGGTCTTGTCATCTGCCTTGGTGAAGTCGGCAGTGGACTGAGCCTGCACAACCCCGGAAAGACGGCTGACCTCATTTGCCGCGGTACCGGTAATTTCGGATACCTTTGTAACATAGACGGTATTCTCATTCACAGATGCCCCTTGACGAACGTGATGGATCATCACACCGCCGACCGCAGCAGCGGCTGCGATCAGCGATGCTGTGACTGCTTTTGCTTTTTTCTTCATAATCTTTTACCTCACAGATATTATACGGAAATATGACACAGGAGGATCTTAAGAATACTTCATACACGTTTCCTGTGGAATATAAAGGAAAGGGCAGAATCGTGGTATGATAAAACCCGTGAGGAGCTCATGAAGAAGATCACTCTGCTGTCATTCAAAGAAGAAGCTTTAGATGCCAAAAAGCCGGTTGTACTGCTGTTTTCCAGTGCCTGGTGTACTGGATGCGGTCCGGAAAAAGCCATTCTCACAGTCTGTGAAGAGGCTTATGAGAATCTTTCTTTTCTTGAGATCAATGCGGACCAGGAAACAGAAATCAATACGCTCATGCATGTGTCGCATCTGCCGGCAGTCTTTGCCATGTATCATGGCAGGATACTGGACCATACAGCCGGGTTTCAGTCGGCGGAAAGAATAAAGCAGATGTGTGATCTTCTGGAGTCAGTCGTATGAAAAGATTTTCATTTCATGCCTATACCAGAGCCGGCTATCTGTTCCTGTGGCTGGGAACGCCGGTTGTCTTTGCCATCGCGGCAGCCCTGCTTTTTACGCTTCTTTACTTTCTGTTTCCGACCATGCATGTCAATGGACTGACAGCCGTTTTTCATCGCTCTTGGGGGGCTTGCCATAGCACTTGGGTATCATGTGCTGATGCGGCGAAGGATGTATCATGCGTATGAGACGGAAATCAATAAAGATGAGATGATCGTGTATAAAGATGGAAAAGAGATCAGCCTCGGCAGAGTTGTCTATGCTGCTATGGCGGAAAGTGAAACGGATAGATACCGTAAAGCAGTCTTTTATGCCATCGGTCAGAAACGGCTGCTGGTAACAGCATACAGCGGCAGAACATTCTATGGTCTTGGCTGCAGGGAAGATGTAGAAGAGATGGAATCTGCCTACTTTGCGCTGAAGAAATACCTGCCGGATGTAAAGACCATACAGAAAAAGAAAAAGGAGAAATAATGGCCAAGCTTTACTTTTATTATGGAGCGATGGGAAGCTCCAAATCAGCCAATGCGCTGATGGCGGAATACAACTACCGGGAAAGAGGACAGAAAGTTCTTTTAGCCAAGACAAATCTTGATACAAGAGACGGAGTACATACGATCCGCTCCCGGATCGGCCTGGAGAGGGAATGTGTTCTGTTAAGTGATATCTGTGCCATGCCGGATGAAGAAATTCAGAAGTATGATGCGGTAATTGTGGATGAGATACAGTTTGCCAGAAAGGAACAGATTGATTTTCTGGCCCGTATTGTGGATGAACTCAATGTGCCGGTCATGTGTTATGGCCTCAGGACAGACTTTCAGCTGAACCTGTTTGAAGGCAGCGCCAGACTGCTGGCCATTGCGGATGAAATCAAAGAGATCAAGACCGTATGCTGGTGCGGGAAGAAAGCCATCTGCAATGCGCGCTATAACAGGAACGGCATTGTCCGTACCGGTGAACAGATCATGCTGGGGGCAAATGATGAATACATTGCCCTATGCCGCAAGCATTTCCTGGAAGGCAAACTGAGTGCAGATGATGAAAAGAGAAATTAGCACTGATCTTAATGACGTGCTAAACCGGATATCTGGAATATTGAAATATACTGATAAATAAAGAAGTTATAAAAGAATCAAAAAATTAGCACTCAACTATTGACAGTGCTAATTTTTTGATTATCATATGAGGTGTAAGAAATAAGGAGGCAGGAACCTATGAGATACGTACCTGAAAGAACTTTATTCGATGACTTCTTCAATGATGCATTCGGTGACAGAGGCAGTGTGATGAGAACGGATGTCTATAAGAAAGACGGCACATATACAATGTGCGTTGAGCTGCCGGGCTATCAGAAATCCGATATCAGACTCTCTCTTTACAATGGTGTGCTGAAGATCAGTGCAAACCATACGGAAACCCAGGAAGAGAAAGATGCGAAGGGTGAAATTGTCCGTTCTGAAAGACTGAACGGTGCTGTTTCCAGAAGCTTCTATGTCGGTGAAACATTAAGAGATACAGATCTGCATGCATCCTATGAGGATGGTGTTCTGAAAGTAACCTTCCCGACCGCAGAGAAGAAGGAAGCAGAAACAAAGAAATTCATTAATATTGACTGATATTTCCAACAGCCACACATCAGCGCATGATGAAATTTGAACTTTACGTCAGGTAAAGGTGAGATACAGGACCGGAATACATGGATTGTATTCCGGTCCTTTTCGCATCAAATGAAAAGCAGCTTCATCTGCTTCAGTAAGTCTTTTTAAAAATGCGGATCCAGAACTGAGCAGTTAATGTCAGCTGATCTGTCTCAGACAGTCTCTTCATGCCTTCAATTCCGGTTTTATAGGCATAGGGTGTCATATTGAAGAGGGCTTCAAGGGTGTCGTGATCAGGGGTGAATTCTGCTGTGATGGTTTCTTCATGGACCAGCGGCAGGAAGTTTTCAATTTTCTTCTTCTCATTGCGGTAGGGGTTTTCATACAGCACCTGTTTCATCTCATAAAGATGATCCGGTCCGGGAGAGACGAAGATGAAATGACCGCCCGGTTTCAATAGACGAATGACTTCTCTGTCTGCCAGCGGAGCAAAGCACGTCAGGATGATATCCGCGCATTCACTGCGCAGCGGCACATCAAAGATGGAGGCCAGCAGATATCTGGTGCCCGGATCTCTTTTTGCCGCATGGGCAAGGGCATCCTTGGAAAGATCAATGCCGTATTTTTCACTTCCCGGCAGACGTCTTGTGTAATAACCTTCTCCGCAGGCAAGATCAGCGACACTGTCAGGATCTTCTTCTTTCATGATCTGTGTTAATCGTTCAGCCAGGAACGCATACGAGCCGCTTTCCAGAAAAGTGCTTCTGGCTCTGATCATTTCCTTATTATCGCCATGTCCGCTCTTATTGGAGCGGTAAAGGTTGAGATAGCCGCTGCGGGCTATGTCAAAGGAATGATGATTGCGGCAGACAGCCGCATGCGGGCTGATCCGAAGGGGTTCCCGGCAGACTGGACAAAGAATATTCATATTTTTAAATTAGCGAAGAAGGCGGAAGAAATCAAGAGGGTATGTTCAGTTGACTGTCGGTCAGTCATATGCTATATCTAAGACAGGAGGCAGCTATGCGGCAGACCAAAGCAAGTGATGAAAGAAGACAGGAGTTCATGGATGCGGCGGAAAAACTGTTCAAGAAGAACGGCATCGTCGATACCACTGTTAATAATATCGTCAAGGAAGTGGATGTGGCCAAAGGCCTGTTCTACTATTATTTCAGATCCAAGGACGATGTCATTGATGCCATCAGTGAACGCTACAATGAAGCTTTCAGCCGTTCCATATCGCAGCCGGAGAAAAGCACTGACTGGGATGAAAAGCTGAAATACTTTGTAAACAGCTGTGTCCGCTCCTTTGAACAGATGAAAGAAAACCTGAAGGGAGAGAATGAAAATGTGGATCTTTCTGCTTTGACCTTCAAGGCTCTGAAACAGGCCAGGGAAGAAGCCGGCAGAAGTTTTGAGAAACTGCTGGAAGAAGGAAAGAAGGCAGGAAAGATACACATTGACCATGTGGACTATTATGCGGATCTGATCACCGGCGGCATTGCCTATCTTGTGGCAAGAGGCAGAGAAGACGCGGATGTGATCAGTCAGATGATCAGGGATCTTCTGGAAGGTCCCGGAAAGGATAGAAAAGATGAGTGAAAACAACAATAATGATTTCAACAGTTTTGTCGACAGTATGTCAAAGACGCTGAACCAGCATATGAAGAATGTGAAGGACATGGTGGATCTCGGCTCGCAGAAGATGAAGCTGAAGAGTGAAATCGGCCAGAATGAAAGAGATATCACAAAGACATATGCAAGGCTTGGTGAAGCATATTACAATGCAAAGTCAAGCGGCGGCGAGATGGGCAATGTGGATGATCTTCTGAAGCTGATTGATGCGAAGAAGAAGCTGATTCAGCTGCTCAATGAGAAGCTTGCACTGCTCGATCAGAAAGGAACAGAAGAATAATAAAAGCGGCAGACATCAGTGATCCTGATGCTCTGCCGCCTTTTCATTCAGCTGTTTCTGTCTTTCGGTATAAGAATAAACGCATCCGCAGTAATCCTGGTGGTACAGATCATATTCACGGACAATTTCATCCCGGCGGTTCTGTCCGCCGGCTTTTTTGAAGTCAGAATAGAAATAATGTACAGAAGGATGTTTTTCAGCCAGCTTTGCCCCGATGGCATTGAGTATTTGGGAATCTTTCTGACGGGAGATGGTCATGACAGTTGTAAACCAGTCAAAGCCATTCTTTTCCGCATATGCAAATCCTTCTTCCATCCGCACCTCATAACAATGGAAGCAGCGCTTCCAGCCTTCCGGATCATCCCCTCTGTCTGACAGCACATCTCTTGTATAAGCGGCATTGTCATAAGGAGGAATGATGACATTGACATCATCATATCCCAATAGATGCAGCAGCTTCAGCAGCTCATCTTTTCTTCTCGTGTATTCCTTTTCGGGATAGATGTTGGAGTTGTTGTAGAGAATGGTGATGGCAAAGGCATCATGCAGAAATTCCAGCGGCCAGCCGGCACAGGGACCGCAGCAGGCATGCAGAAGAAGCTTCGGCTTTGTGCCGCTTTGACGGATGTCTTCCAGCTCCTTTAAAGAAAACTGGTAGTAGTTTTTCTTCTCTGCACTGTGGCGGGAAGAAAGATACGCTTTATATTCCTCGATTTCTTCAGTCTTCATGGGTCAGGAACATGCAGTCGCCGAAGGAGAAGAATCTGTATTTCTCTTCCACGGCATGCCTGTATGCCTTCATGACAAGATCATAGCCGGCCAGAGCACAGATCATCATGATCAGCGTGGACTTGGGCAGATGGAAGTTTGTCAGCATGCCGTCGATGGTATGGTACGTATAGCCCGGATAGATGAACAGTTTTGTCTCCAGGGTGCAGGGGGCGAACTTTCCATACTTGTTCCAGACGGATTCCAGCGTACGCACGGATGTGGTGCCGATGGCGATGATGCGTCTGCCTTCCGCCTTGGCACGGTTCAGTGTTTCAGCTGCTTCTTCACTCATGTAGCAGACTTCCGCATGCATATCATGGTCTTTGACGTTTTCCGTATCCATCGGCCGGAATGTACCAAGCCCAACATGCAGGGTAACATCAACGATGGTGACGCCTTTGGCTCTCAGCTTTTCAAAGACTTCCGGCGTGAAGTGCAGGCCGGCGGTAGGGGCAGCCGCACTGCCTTCCACCTTGGAATAGACGGTCTGATAACGTTCCGGATCATTCAGCTTTTCATGAATATACGGAGGCAGGGGAACTTCACCCAGCTGATCGAGAATTTCATTGAAGATGCCCTGATAGATCATATGGAATCTGCGGATGCCGCGGTCGCCGACCTCAATGCACTGTGCCTTGAGCCGGCCGTCATGGAAACTGACAACCGTGCCGAGCCTGACGACATGGGCATTGCCGACCAGACACTCCCAGTTGTCATCTTCCAGCTGTCTTAATAACAGTACTTCCACATGCGCTCCGGTCTCCTCTTTTGTCCCATAAAGTCTTGCCGGAATCACCCGCGTATTGTTTCTGACCAGTACATCTCCCGCATGGAAATAATCCACAATGTCATAGAAATGTCTGTCTTCCAGTCTTCCCGATTCCATATGCACAACCATCATGCGGGAGCTCTTGCGGTCCTTCAGCGGTGTCTGCGCAATGAGTTCCTTGGGAAGATCATAATCAAAATCGCTTGTTTTCAGATTGTTCAGATCCAATGCCATATTAAAACCCTCTTTCATCAAATTTCATTCTGGCCAGCGTTTCCCGCTTGAAGTCATCATAGCGGTCTTCTTTGATCGCTTTTCTGACTTCTTCCATGAGATGGAGCAGGAAGCGGATGTTATGAATGGACATCAGCCTGGTGCCGAAGCCTTCATTGGTCCGGCACAGGTGATTCAGATATGCTTTTGTATAATTGCGGCATGTATAGCAGTCACATGCAGGATCAAGCGGCGTGAAGTCTTCTTTATACATTGCCTTCTTGATCGTGATGCGTCCCTGGCTGGTCATAAGGGTGCCGTGTCTTGCGATTCTTGTCGGCAGCACGCAGTCGCACATATCAATATTGAGTGAGACAGCTTCCAGCAGATCATTGACCGCTCCGACCCCCATCAGATAGCGCGGTTTGTCTAACGGCAGCTTTTCCTGGGACCATCTGACCATGCGGTACATGGTTTCCTTGTCTTCGCCAACGGATGTACCGCCGACGGCATACCCCGCAAAGTCCATTTCCACCAGCTTTTCCGCACAGTAATGACGCAGATCTTCATTGTCGCCGCCCTGGACGATGCCGAAGATGGCCTGTTCGTCCGGTCTTTCATTGGCTGCTTTGCCCCGTTCTGCCCATCTTAATGTTCTGAGCATGGACTTCTCGGCATATTCACGGGTAGCAGGATAGGGGATGCACTCATCAAAGGACATCATGATGTCCGCCCCGATCTTATTCTGAATATGGATGGACTTTTCCGGGGACAGGAAGAGACGGTCGCCGTTCAGATTGTTCTTGAAGGTGACGCCTTCTTCGGTAATCTTGCGGGAGTCTGCCAGCGAAAAGACCTGGAAGCCGCCGGAGTCCGTCAGCATCGGTCCTTTGTAGTTCATGAATTTCTGTACGCCTCCGGCCTTGGCCAGTACCTCTTCCCCGGGCCGCAGCCACAGGTGGTACGTATTGGCCAGCACGACTCCGGCTCCCATCTCGTACAGTTCTTCGGGAGATATGAATTTCACCGTTGCCTGGGTACCGACCGGCATGAACATCGGTGTTTCCACATCGCCATGCGGTGTATGGAGAATACCTGTTCTTGCGCCGGACTGTTTACAGACATGGGTGATCTCAAAAGTGACAGGATATGTCATAGTTACCTCATTTCAACCTGTATAGTATAGCAGAATGCACTGCTTCTTCGTGTTATAATCAACTGGACATGAAATCACAGTACATCAAAACACGCAATATACCGGAAACGGTGCGCAAAAACGCCTATACCGTCAGAGTCAAGCCGTGGTGGCTGCTGATCATTCTGTTTGTGGTCGGCATTGTGCTTGTGGCAGCCAGGTCCTATACCATCGGGATTGCCCTGCCGATCATGATTCTGACGCTGTTCTGCCTGCTTGGCATGCCGGATCGGATTCTGGTGCAGTTCATGCCGGAATATGTTCTGCTGTACAACCGGCAGAACCGGGATGAATGCGCGATGATCTATTACGATGAAGTGGTCAGCTGGCAGTATGAGTACCACGGCTCTTGCGATCTGCTTGTTTTCACTCTGACAGATGGAACAACCGAATCTGTTGATATGTACGGCCGCTATGCCGTCAGCCGCTATATGAAACTGTACCTGCCGCATAAGGAAGTCAAAAAAGCACGGAGGAAAAGCAGATGAAGGAAAAACCGATCATCGACAGTGAGGCAGTGGAAGCCTGTAGGGGAGAGATGCTGACAGAAAAAGAATATGATGACATGAGCATGATCTTTGCCATGTTCGGCGATTCCACCCGTCTTAAGATCATGAACGCCCTGTTTACAAGGGAACTGTGCGTGACAGACCTCTCCCAGCTGCTGGAGATGAGCCAGAGTGCCATCTCCCACCAGCTTTCCGCCCTCAAGCGCACCAAGCTTGTTGTTTCCCGCAAGGAAGGCAAGAACGTGTTCTATTCCATGGCCGATGAGCATATCAAGAATATTTACCGGATGGCGCTGGAACACATTCATGAGGATCATCACAGATGAGAGTTACGGCAATTGACTTTGAAACCGCCAACGGTTCGCCCGCCAGTGTGTGCTCCGTTGGTGTCTCTGTTCTGGAGGATGGCTGTGTGGAGGAAAAGTTCTACAGCCTGATCCGGCCGGAAGAGAATGTGGATTACTTTGACTGGCGCAATATCCAGGTTCACGGCATTCATCCTGAAGATGTGCGTGAAGCCCCGACTTTTTCCGAGATCTATCACGATCTGACCGATCTTCTTGATAACAGCATCGTCTGTGCCCATAATGCCCGCTTTGATATGACTTGCCTGAAAAAGACATGTCTCAATACAGGAAAGCCCATTCCCGTTCTGCGTTACTTTGATACCCTGGAATTATCACGTCATGCTTTTCCGGCCCTGGCTCATCACCGGCTGGATGATATGTGCGATTATCTGCAGGTTGAACTGAACCATCACAATGCCTTATCTGATTCCTATGGCTGTGCTATGATTGCAGCCCAGGTCATGAATCTGACCGGCATCTTTGACATTGAGGAAATGCTGGAAGCCTGTCATACCCATATCCGTGAACTCTGAGGTGGGCGTATGGAAGAAAAGAAATATGAAGTGCTGTATGAAAAGCTCAGAAAGCAGATCACGGAAGGGATCTATCCCTATGGTTCAAAGCTCAAAAGCAAGCGTGTCCTGGCCGAAGAGAACAATATGTCCTTAGTGACGGTGGAACATGCCCTGAATCTGCTGAATGATGAAGGCTACATACAGTCAAAGGAACGGCAGGCCAGTACGGTCATCTTCCGTCCGGACGATTTTCTGATGCCCCGGGCAGAGGAAGAAAGAGGGGCTGTACAGATTCTGTCGGGCAGCGAAACCATGTTTCCTTTCTCCGCCCTTGCCCGAACCGCCCGTCATGTTCTGTCCATGCATGGACAGGATCTGTTAGGCCGCAAGGAGACATGGGGATGCATTGAACTGCGGGAAGCACTGTCACGTTATATGGCCCGCTCGCGCAGTATGCCGGCAGCTGCGGATGCGATTGTGATCGGCTCAGGCAGTGAGGACCTGTATGGCCTGATCGTGCAGATTCTCGGACGCAGCCGGATCTATGCCATTGAGAATCCGGGCTATGAAAAGATACGTAAAATCTACCGCAGCCAGTCAGTCCGCATTGACCCGCTGACGATGGGGGCACACGGCATTCTGGACAGTGAACTGCGCCGCACCCCGGCTTCCGTTCTGCATGTCACCCCGTTTACTTCCTATCCCACCGGCATCACCGCCGATGCGTCCAAACGCAGTACTTATATCGAATGGGCGAGAAACCATCATGCCATCATCATTGAAGATGACTATGCCAGTGAATTTGCGGATCATTTCGGCTATGAAAGTACACTGTATGCCATGGAGCCAGGTGAACATGTACTGTATATCAACAGTTTTACAAAGACCATCGGCCATGGGCTTCGGCTCAGCTATATGATTCTGCCGGAAAACAGGAAAGAGGAAATGAAAGAGAAGATTGCCTATCGTTCCTGCCCGGTATCGGTATTTGATCAGCTGACAGTGGCAGAACTGCTGGAAAATGGTACTTTTGAGCGCAATCTCAATCGTATTAAAAGAAAACAGCGCAGGAATATATGAAAGAAATTTCATAAATATTGCAATTTGTTTACATTTATTTGGGCGAAAGGTATAATAGTACTGAAAGATGTATTGAGGTGCTTATGGCAGATTATGAAAACAATGCATTTTTCTGGCAGAAAATTGATACATTATTTCTCTCCGGAAATCTGCAGATGACAAAGAAAAAAGGGGAAGTACATCCTACATTCCGCAATCTGATCTATCCCGTTGACTACGGCAAGCTGACCGATACCAAATCAGCGGAAGACGGTGTATCCGTCTATGCGGGCAGCGGCGACCGTTCTGAAATCACAGCGCTGGTGGTTGCCGCAGATATACTGATGAAGGAACTGGATGTCAAGATTCTGGTCGGCTGTACGGATGAAGAAACGGATTCCGTGCTGCGTTTTCTGAATCAGACAGATTATCAGAAGACGGTTCTGATCAGAAGAGGCAATACCATCCCCAGCTGGGGCTTTTCTGAATAGGAAGCACATGAAAAGACGAAACCATCCGGTTTCGTCTTTTCATGTTCGTATCAGTATGGCGCACCGACAAAGTTGACGGCAAAGTCACTGTCATCATGAGATTTCATGATGCGGCATGCCTTGCCAAGAGCACTGCTGTAAAGATCCATGAATGATTCATTGCGCACTTCATCCGGCTGATAGACCGGCGACCATAATTTATGTGCTTCATTGAGATAGCGCATGTCTTTATGTTCATCCAGCATCAGGGCGGTGATCATCTTGGGCTGTTTCAGAAGCGATTCCATATAATCCGCAAATCTGTATTTGGCCTTGGAAGGCTTGAGCAGGCGCGTCATGAGTGAAACATCATGAATGCCGTTCATGAGCTTTGGCACACTCAGATCAATATCATATACCCCTTTCAGCATGCCCTGGTAGAGGATGGCAAGCTTCTGGGTATCTTCTTTATTCAGTTTCAGATCATCATACACATTGTAGTCGGATACACGCTTTCCTTTTCTGTGCAGCGTGTAAACGTCATAGACACTTTCGATGCGGAAGTGAACTTCACTTTCCGTGCGTCCGGTCTTCATGCTTTCACTGTGAGCAAGGGAACAGATGAGCGGATGGGCGCTGGAGTCCAGCGCATAGTGGGTCAGATAGCCGAGAAAGTAGCTGCGCAGGGCCGGATCAGCCGCGGCATGTATATCAAAGTAGCGCATGACATCCGCTACTTTTTCATCATGCATGCGTCCGCCGATCGGCGCCATCGTGCCGGGCAGCACACCCATGCCCGAAAAGAACAGAAGATCCGGTCCCTGGGCACCGATCAGATACATATGATCATCACTGATCCGCTTTCGTATTTCCTCATCCAGCAGTTCACGAACGTCTTTGGCAAATTCTGCGTGCGTTGTTGCGGCTGGCATGTGTTCTCCTTACTGAACGGAATCAAGAATCTGCTTCATCTTGGCGGCCAGGCCTTGGACTTTCTTCAGCGGCAGGGAACATACCGCAACCCGGATGCCGTGGTTGACTTCAACGGTGTAGATATGATGGGCCATCAGAGCATTGTGGAAGGCATCACGCACTTTGTTGTCTTCTACCTTGATCGTGACAAAGAAACCTTCTTTGTAAGGATAATAAGGCAGGCCTGCTTCATCCGCTTCTTTGAGGAAGAGCGAGCTTCTTTCCCTGATCAGAGCAACATACTCTGCCTTTTCCTTCAGGAAAAGATCTCTGCCGTCTGTCACCGCCCAGACAAAGTTCTTCATGGCCGCATTCGGGATGTTGGACCAGGTCGCTCTGGCCTTCTTCTCCATGATGATTTCAACTTCACGCACATCCTTCTGGTTCTTAGCCAGTACAAGGGCTGCACCGCATCTGAGGCCATAGGATGTCAGGGTCTTGGAGCAGGAGAAGCATACTTCAATCATGACATTTTCCGAAATGTCATTGAAATAGTTCATGTAGGATCTTGTCTCTTTCATGGACTCATAGGCATAGTCGAAGTAGGCGATATCATTGATCAGGATGACATGGTTTGTCTTTGACACTTCATTGAGGCAGGCGATGAGTTCTTTCCATTCCGCATGGCTCAGGGTATAGCCGGTCGGGTTCTGGCAGGGATCATTGAGAACAATGACAATTCTGTCCTGTCTGTCCTTAACGGAATCAATCGCTTCCTTCAAAGAAGGCAGGTTGAAGTGATCGCCGTCAAAGTTCTTGTAGAACACAGCCTTCATATTGTTTTCATGAACCATGAGCTTGTAGGAGCCCCAGGCGATTTCCGGCAGGATGGCTGTTTCACCTTCATCAAGGAAAGTGGTAAAGCCGATGGAGACAGCACCGGAGCCGCCGGGTGTTGCGATGACGGAATGGGCAAGATTGAGCTTTGTGCCATAAGTGACCCAGTCATAGACTTCTCTGCGGAAGTCGGGGTTGCCGGTAAAGCTGACGGCATAGGCTGCCTTGGAACGGTGATCAATCGCATCATAGTGATCAAAGACTGTATCATAGGCAACTAACTGAGCAGATTCATCATACAGAGAACCGATGGTCGCATCGATGACGGCATCGTCTCCGTTGATCTTCTTATCTTCCTTTGCCTTTTCGACAATTGCGAATACGGTATCGACAATAGGCGTCAGATCAGCACTTTTTCTTGTAAAAGACATTGTGTCCTCCTTGCAATCAGTATTTCTGATTCATGCCTGCATTATAGCACCTTGTCAATTACTCCGCCCCCTAAAGGGTCGAAGCTTACAGCTGGCCCCGGAAGTGCGAACGTAGCGCCGAAGCGCTCTCCTTCCTTCGAATTATGGGAATACACCCTCATCCGATCGTTCTTGCAGAGGATGATCGGATCGTCGAATACACTGACAGTCCATTGACAAGACGATCAAATTCTTTAGGTTTCAGCTGAGCCATTTCTGAGCGATCCATCGGCCACTGATACCTGCCGTTCTCAAGGCGCTTGTATAAGAGCAGAAATCCATCACCTTCCCAGAGAAGGCCTTTTACAAAAGAGCCATTTGAGATTCCGAAGACTGTCATTCAGTACCTGGGCAGATACACACATCGCATAGCCATATCAAATGCCAGAATCAGATCCTTTGAAAACGGCATGGTTACTTTCTCCTACAAAGACTACCAGGACCATAGTTCCATCAGACAGATGACAATAACAGCACGGGAATTTGTGCGCCGCTACCTGATGCATGTTCTGCCGCAGGGCTTTACCAAAATCAGACATCATGGCTTTCTGGCTAATGCCAATAAGAAGAAGCGAATCATACGTCTGCGAATATTAACCAATGCACCTTCCAGAACAGAATACGTCAAAGATACTATCGGTATCATTACAAGGATGATCGGCAGAGATCCAAGGAAATGCCCGAGGTGCCATAAACTGATCGTTCCAGTATCAGCTCTTCGCTTAATCGAATGATTATAGGCTTCATATTTTTTTCAGCCTGCCCACCAGCGGGTGTTTTCGTCGTGCTTTTATCATTGGATCAGTGTATACTCAGCACGTAACAGCTGCTTTCATGGCCAAATATGGAGGGTGATAACGATTTACTTTTCTCCATACAGAGTGCAGATCGCGAGTCAGTTCAATCGAATTAAAAAGTCACAGTCAATCAGCTCTGGTATCATTGCCAGAGTTTCATTTTGACGTGTGACTTCTTAATTCTCTAAAGTATTTTGCTAATATTTCTATTGAAAAATAACATAACTGGCAAGAATTGCTTGCATATACGAAAATAAATGAACATACTAATGGTGGGTATAGATTTTGGAAAATGTTCAAGACAAGGTGGATTTGAATAAAATATCTGTCTTAATAATTAATAACAGCTTTTGAAATTAGAATAGAAAAAGGAAAAGATAATATGTCTGTAAATATAATGAGGTATAAAACTGGAGACATCGAATAGCGGAACAAATCCGCGTAATATCAGATGAAAAGAGATTTTTCATTTATCACATTGTGTTGATTGAGTTTCTGTTTGAAATTGAATAGATATTAATGAATTCTACCATATGTAATTATGCTAATTTTGTGAAGTTAGTGAAAAGGTATATAAAATGAAAAATAAAAATATAATTAAAATGACTGTATCAAGTGCTTTGGCAATATTGCGTAGGAAGCACTCCAATATATGCTACGAATGTTACAGAAAGTAATCCGGATATTGTCGATGATGAGCCAATGATTGTTTACAATGGGTTATTGATACATAGTATATGTGGTGGAACAACAGCTTATGAGCTGCATGCTACAGTCAAAATTCCTGCAAGGATTAAGAAAACAAGATATTTTTACATTACAAATAAGGTATCCGATCCTTTTGCTAATGCAGTTGTTGCAATCTTTAGCGGAGAAGTATATGGAGTAGAATATTACGATGTAAACGGTATTGGTTACATTCCTTATCAAGAAGGTTACTCAAATTCATATACATCGTGGAATTATCATGCTAATTATTGTTTATATACAGAAAGTTATGGCTGATTATACTCATTAATTGATTATATTTCGTATAAAAAATCCTTAGTGAAATCAATCTGATTAATGAAACAGAAAAAAAGGAAAATATGAAAAAGAAACTTATCATTGCGGCCGGACTGGCGCTTATGCTGGGCGGTTGCGGCGCTTCTTCATCATTGCCGGATGAAATGAAATTTCTGACAGACGATGATCCGGTAAATCTTGCCATGTACTGGAAAGTGGAAGGAGAGAGTGAAGACAGTTCAGTCATTTTCAATGAGAGCTGTGATGCTTATCAGACAGAAAATTCAAAGGATTACTGTAAAAAGAGAAATAAGATTGATGATAAACTGCTGGATATGGTCAGAGATGATCTGAAGGATGCCGAGATGACTTCCATTGATACAAAGGATATTGATGAAGGACAGCTGGCATATTATTTCATGGATCGTAAGGATAACAGTAAAGCAGTCTATTTCTACCGTGATGGAAAGATCAAGTGCGTCGGTAAAGATCACAAAAGAACAGCCTATGAAAGTGAAGCGGCTGATCAGATCCTGAAGGCATGTGATGATGCAGTGGATCAGCTGAATGAAGCCAATGATGCATTTGTTAAAGAACATTTTGGTAATAATTAATAGAAACTTTTAATGTAGCAAAATCTGACGAGTTAAAAAAGGACGCTGGCTTTCGCCAACGTCCCATAAATACTGATATTTACTGAGCTTTATGACATTTTTCCAATCCCAGAGGGATAAAACTTAGAAACTTTATAATGTCTTAGAAACTTTTGCAATGTAACTTTGCAGATTGTGCAAATTGACAATCGAATCGTTAACATCTTTAGCTGTTTTTTGAAAATATTTTACAATGAAAAGTTAACATCTTAGCAGTTTTTTCTGAATTGCTTTTTTTTGAAAAAGTGACAATTGAATAGTTAACAACTCGCCATAGATTTTTATGAAATAAACGGTAATCTGACGCTTTGCTTTGCTATCACGCTTCCAGTATACTACATTAATCGTATTTACGCATCATGCTTTATAGCGTCGTTTCAATGCACAATTATTTGGGATACCCTATTTTCCTCCAGCAGGAATATTCAATCATTATGGGCGTGATGAACGAACCAAACCGTCAATAAAAAGTAAGATACCAATTGCAAAT